>JACDDJ010000109.1 GCA_013817065.1 Acidobacteriota bacterium | reverse complement strand
GAACTACACCGGCATCCCGTACCCGTTCGGCAAGTTCGACTTCCTGCTCGTGCCGTCCTTCCAGTTTGGCGGAATGGAACACCCGGGGAGCGTCTACTACAACGCTCCCGCACTAATGCTGGACGAGTCGGCGACCCAGAACCAGAAGCTCGGACGCGCCAGCCTGATCGCGCATGAGACCGCGCACATGTGGTTCGGTGACCTGGTCACGATGCGCTGGTTCAATGACGTGTGGATGAAGGAGGTGTTCGCCAACTTCATGGCGGCGAAGATTGTGAACCCCGCGTTCCCGGAGATCAACCACGATCTGCGTTTTCTCTACGCGCACTATCCTGCCGCGTACGACGTCGACCGCACGGCCGGCACAAATGCCATCCGCCAGCGCCTCGACAACCTGGATGAAGCCGGCAGCATGTACGGCGCGATCATCTATCAGAAGGCGCCGATCGTAATGCGCCAGCTGGAGCTGCTCCTCGGCGCTGCTTCCTTCCGCGACGGCATGCAGGAGTACCTCAAAGCGCACGCCTTCGGGAACGCGACGTGGACTGACCTGATCGCTACCCTGGATCGGCGCACGCCGGATGACCTGGCGGCGTGGAGTCGATCGTGGGTGGAGGAGGCCGGCCGGCCGATCATCAGGGTCGACCTGAAAGCGAACGGAGAGGCCGTCGAATCGCTGGAGGTGACGCAGGAAGACCCGATAACGGCGCGCGGTCTGCTCTGGACGCAGCCGCTCTCAGTCGCGATCGGATACCGCCGGGACGGTGTTGGAACCAGGCACCGGATGACCGGCCGCGCTCTTCGCATCTCGTCCGGTGCCACGGTCCCCGATTACGTGCTTCCGAACAGTGACGGCGTGAGCTACGGAAACTTCGTTCTCGATCCATCGAGCCGCGCGTCTCTCCTCGAGAACCTGCCGGCCGACGAAGTCGCGCGAGGCAGCGCGCTGGTCATGCTGTGGGAAGAGATGGTCGACCGACGCGTCGCTCCACGCGCGATGTTCGATCTGCTGATGAAGGCGCTGCCGACGGAACGAAACGAGCTGACCATCCAGCGGATGCTCAGCTACCTTCAGCAGGTCCGTTGGCGATGGTTCCGCGACGCCGAGCGTGCAAATAGCGCCGCGGCTGTCGAAACGACCCTTCGTGCCGGGCTCAATGCCGCGAAGACACCGAGCCTCAAGTCCGCCTGGTTCAATGCGCTCAGGGACATGGCCCAGAGTCCCTCTACCCTGTCGTGGCTCGAATCGGTCTGGAGGAAAACGGAGACCGTCCCGGGGCTGGTGCTTGCCGAACCTGACTTCATCACACTCGCCCAGGAGCTAGCGGTTCGAGGCGTGCCCGACGGCGAGGCGATCCTGTCAGAGCAGATCGCGCGCACCCAGAATCCCGATCGGAAGGGGCGGATGGAATTCGTACGGCCGGCGCTTTCTGCCGATCCGGCCATCCGCGACGCCTTCTTCGCGCAGTTGAAGGACCCGGTCAAGCGGCGGCGTGAAGCATGGGTGCTCGAGGGTATCGGCTATCTCCATCACCCGCTACGCGCGGCGTCGGCGGAAAAGCACGTCCGGCCCAGCCTGGAGATGCTCCTCGAGATTCAGAAAACCGGGGACATCTTCTTTCCAAAACGCTGGATGGACGCGACCCTCTCCGGTCACCGCAGTCCCACGGTCGCGGCGACGGTCACGACCTTTCTCGAAGGCCTGCCGGCGGGATATCCGGATCGCCTTCGCCGGATCATACTCTCATCGGCCGACGACCTGTTCCGTGTGACGCGGCAGGCTCGCCCGTGACCATCGTGCAGAGCGGTTGAACTGCATGCGAATTCGAATCCTCGTGACCGGCGGCACGTTCGACAAGGAGTACGACGAGCTCTCGGGCAGGTTGTTCTTCAAGGATACGCACGTCGACGAGATGCTCACTCGTGGCCGCTGCCGCCTCGACGTGATCTCTGAGACCGTGATGATGATCGACAGCCTCGAGCTGGACGATGCGGGGCGGGAAAGGATTGTGGCGCGGGCGCGTGAGTGCGACGAGCGAGCCGTTCTGATCACTCACGGGACCGACACCATGGTTCAGACAGCCCGCGCACTTGCCGAGGCCTGCCTCGACAACAAGACCATCGTGTTGACCGGTGCAATGGTCCCGTACGCGTTCGGCAGCTCGGATGGCCTCTTCAACCTTGGCAGTGCGCTGTCGTTCGTGCAGGTGCTGCCGCCGGGAGTGTACGTGGCGATGAACGGTCAGCACTTCAACTGGGATTGCGTCCGCAAGAACAAGGCGAGCGGCTGCTTCGAGGCGGTATGACGACACCTTTCAGACTCCAGTCGAAGCTGCCCAACGTCGGCACCACCATCTTCACGGTGATGTCGAAGCTTGCCTCCGACGCTGGTGCGATCAACCTGTCGCAAGGGTTCCCCGACTTCGATTGCGATCCGGCGTTGATCGATGGCGTGACCCGGCATATGCGCGAGGGACGCAACCAGTACGCGCCGATGCAGGGCGTACCTGCACTGCGGCAGGCCATCGCGGCGAAGTATGAACTGTTCCACGGCCGGCGGTACGACGCGGACACCGAGGTGACGGTCACCTCCGGCGGCACCGAGGCCATCTTCGACGCTGTGGTGGCCGTCTGCGGGCCGGGCGACGAAGCCATCGTCCTCGAGCCCTGCTATGACTGCTACGTTCCGGCAATCGAGCTCAGTGGCGCCACGCCGGTCGTCGTCTCGCTGACGCTGCCAGATTACCGTCTCGACTGGGATGCTGTGCGCGCCGCGGTGACGCCACGGACCCGCCTGATCATCATCAACTCGCCGCACAATCCGAGCGGCGCGATCCTCGGCCCCGCCGACATCCAGGAACTGAAGGCGGTCGTCCGCGGCACCGACATCGTGATCATCAGCGACGAGGTGTACGAGCACATCATCTTCGACGGCGCGCAGCACCAGAGCATGGCCCGCGACGAGCAGCTGGCCGAACGCAGCTTCATCATCGGATCGTTCGGCAAGACGTATCACATCACCGGGTGGAAGGCGGGCTACGCGGTCGCGCCGTCGGCGTTGAGCGCAGAGTTCAGAAAGGTCCACCAGTTCGTGACCTTCTCGACGAACACGCCGGTTCAGCACGCGCTTGCGGAGATGATGGCGAGGCCTGAGGCCCTGCGCGAGCTCGGCCCGTTCTTTCAGGCGAAACGAGACCTGTTCCTGGACTTGATGAGTGGCTCCCGCTTCCGTCCGCTGCCGTGCGGCGGCAGCTACTTTCAGCTGATGGACTATTCGTCGATCACTGACGAGGCTGACGCCGATTTTGCCGTGCGGCTGACGCGTGAGTTTGGCGTCGCGTCGATCCCCACCTCATCGTTCCTGTATCGCTCGGCCGCCCCGAAGGTCCTTAGGTTCTGCTTCGCGAAAAAGACGGAGACGCTCGAAGCGGCGGCGGAACGCCTGCAGAAAGTCTAGGGACTCGTCAGCGCCCGACGAGGCGAAACGACAGCCGCTGATTGGTCTCTACCCCGCCTGCCACGGCGCGAACATCAAGGAAGTACTCACCTCGCGCGTACGGAGCGAACCGCAGATCGAACTGCGAAAATCCGCCGACCTCGGGCAGAACCGGGAGCTGCAGTACTTCCTTCCGCGCGTAATCCAGCAATCGGACGGTCACGTCAGCCGGCTCCGGGCCGAGGAATGCACGAACTCGAAGAATCAATCGATCGTGCCTGAAGAACTCACGAACGTCCGTCGGCATCGCGAGGCGGGCCTTCTGCATCGCAAGGAACTCCGCCGGGGAGCCGGGGCGGACGAATTCAACCGCCGCAATCACCGGCTTGCGAGTATCGAACCGTGGCACGTTGACGTGCTGGATGTCGGTACCCAGTAACGTGTCGTTGCCACCCTGAATGCCGAGCGACAATTGAATCGGACCGGGCGGCGCGTCGAAGGTGACTTCTTCTGGCTCGTCCGGCGTCGAGGAACGCAGGGCGGGGATGGCGGCGGCGTGCAGCTTGTTTCCGTCGAAGGTGACCGCTTCCATGGTGACGAGTGCCGCGCTCGAACCGGCCGACCCCGGGGCCCATGCGAACGTGACCCGAGTACGGCCAGCCGTCCCTGGTGCCATTCGCAGCCACGGCTGGATCAACCCGCTCGTGTGGGCGGTCCGGAGGAACTCGGCACGGTTGAGCGAGGGCACGGCAAACCTTGACGCGGCAAACGGCGCCCAGTAGCCCGTAGGAGCGCGGACGACGGCGTTCTTCCGTTTGACGCGAACTTCGATCCCGTGGAATCCGCCGTCCTCCTTGCTCGACGGATCGAACTGGATGACATAGCGGGCGCCGAGATCCGCCGCGATCCGGGTGAACGCTCCGTCCATCGGGCTGCCGGCCTCGAAGAGCATGCCCCCGGTCTGGGCCGCGATGCCGCGCCAGGCGTCGTTCAGGGGCGATGTCTCGGGCCTGGACGCGGACGGATCGAGGATGTAGACCGGGACGTTCGAGACACGCGCTGCCCTCCCGATCGCACGCAGCGTGGTGGTTCGTGCACGCGACGGCTCTCCCTGCTCGAAGCCTTCCGTGACGATGATCAGCGCTTTGACGCCGTCGGGCGGGCGCATCGACGTCGCGACTGACTCCAGGGCGGCGCGGACGATCTGGGCGCGCTGCCGGGCCGCGAAGAGAGGGGCCGATCCCATGAACTCGGCTTCGAACGGGCCTTGCGGCGTGTACTCACCTCTCCGACCCGTGAATTGCTGGACGGCGGCGCGGGCACTCGCGAGATCCAACACGTCGGGATCGTACTTGGCCGGCGGCCGTACCACGCTGACTGTGTCTCCCGGCCGGATGTAGCGGTCGATGAAGGCGCTCACCGATGCACGGGCGCGCTCGGTGTGCGCGCCGGCAGTGACGTGGTAGGCGTCGAGCAGGATCGCGATGCGCCGCGGCGCCGGGCCATGGAACTGGACCGATGCGATCGACCGTGCCGAACCGTTCTCGGTGATCTCGACATCCGCGGCGCCGAGATCTGGAATCGATTGCCCGCGGGCATCGGTGACGACCAGCGGCACGGGGATGGGGACGCGCGGCGCCTCGCCCCGCAGCCCGGGGGCGAGCGAGATCGTCAGAAGGGCGACGGCCGCGCGCGACACGGGCATATGCGCCATGGGCCCCATCATAGTCCCGCGAGCCGCTAGTGGACCTCGAGCCCGACCTGGCAGGCAACGCCCGTTCCGCCCAGTCCGCAATATCCATTCGGGTTCTTCGCCAAATACTGCTGGTGATAGTCCTCGGCGTAGTAGAACTCCGGCGCCGGAACCACTTCGGTCGTGATCGCACCATAGCCAGCCGCGTTCAGCCGCTGCTGGTAAGCATCCCGCAAACGCTCCGCGGCGGCCCGCTGCTCATCGTCGTAGTAGTAAATCCCCGAGCGATACTGCGTGCCGATATCGCCACCCTGACGCATTCCCTGGGTCGGATCGTGGTTCTCCCAGAAGATCGTCAGCAGCTGCTCGTAGGTGATCTGCTTCGGATCGAACACGACGAGGACGACCTCGGCATGCCCCGTCATCCCGCCGCAGACTTCGCGGTAGGTCGGGTTGGGCGTATGGCCGGCCGCATAGCCGACCGCCGTCGTATAGACGCCCTTCTGCTGCCAGAACTTCTTCTCGGCGCCCCAGAAACAACCAAGCGCGAACATCGCGGTTTCCAGCCCGGCAGGAAAAGGTGGCTGCAGCCGGGCGCCGTTGACGTGATGCGCATCAGGCACCGGCAGACGCTCAGCCCGCCCCGGGAGTGCCTCTGACTTCGATGGGATCTTCGCTGGCTTACCAAACATGAGCAATTACTCCTGACTCAGGGCGATGAAGACCACCGCCACTATCAATACAACCACGATCAGCAGGAAAATCTTCCATGGGCTGAGCGGATAATCGCCGGCGATCTTGCCGGAGTATCCGTTCATCAGGACCTGGTAGATCTTCGAACGATAGGTGAAGGCCAGCACCCACACCGGCACAAGGATGTGCTTGAAGGTCTGGTTCGAGTAGGTCGGGTGGATCTCGAGGTTTCGCTGTGTGTCGCCGGGCACCTGTTCGGACGCCATCTGTCGCAGCCTGATCATCATCGCGGATTGCGACTGCTCAGCCGCAGCGAGCAGGACGACCTGGTAATGCTCGACCACGAAGCCCGAGAGATACGCAGTGTCATAGTCCACCAGCTCGGTGGTTGGGAAAGGCTCGATCTTGTCGAGGAGGTCGTGACGCAGGCCCTGTGTCCCCGGCACGCACTCGTCGTCGAAAAAGTGCTCGACCACACCTGAGGCCGACTCCCAGCGAACGTGCCGGACCTGCCGCGTCTGGCTCCGGCCCTTGCTGTCCCGATAGTGTTCCGTCGTGTAGTAGTAATGCCCTGCCTCGGCCTCCCATGGACACACGGCGTGCGCGTCGAAGGTCCAGTAGGGAACGTAGAGTCCGTGGATTCGGTCGATCAGCGCCTTGACGCCGAGATTCGAGGGCGCGAACCATCGACCTTTGAACCACTGGCGGACCGTCTCGCGGACCACGCCAGCCTCCACCTTGAACGGCAGGACGCCTTGTGGACGGATCGGCGCCTTCATTTCCTGGTAGTCGAGCAGCGCGGCGGATCCGCAAAAGCCGCAGTTCTGACCGGCGCGGCCGGCATCGAATACCGAGACCGCCTTACAGCTCTGGCACTGGACGGTGCGCTTCTCTGCCAGCCAGCCACGCGCTTCGTCGGGGAGCTCACGCAGCGCTTTGACGAGGTCGTGCTCGACGAATGCACCGGTGGCTTCATCGACGTCGTAGGGCGCGGCGGTTCCACAGAACCCGCAGACGAGCATCTGCCGGGCGGGGTTCCACTCTGCCTGCGCACCACAGGCGGCACACGGATACTTCTCGAGTGCCGCGACGGTCCGAGGGTCCACTTACCTGGCCAGGTACTCGTCGAGCGAGGCGCGCTTGATGCGGTACGACGAGCCGATTTTCTTGGCGGTGAGCTCACCGGACTCGATGATCGCCATCACATCGGCCTCGGGCACGCCGAGCGCCTGGGCTACATCGGCCGGGGCCAGCAGATCTGGCAGGACCACGGCGTTGTTCGCGGCGGTCTTCGAGACGCCTGCGGGCATGCCCTGTTCCTTCATGATCTGCTGCGCGATCGACAGACCGACGGCCAGCTCGGTCGCCACGCCGCCCGATCCGCCGCCCTTTTCCATGCCCTGCGCCATCTGGAACTTGATGTAGTCGTTCAGGTTTCCGACCGCCGCCATACTGGAGCGCTTGTCGATCGCCTGCTCGACCTCCGGCGGCACCGACACGTTCTCGATGATGAAGCTCGCGAGCTGGATGCCGTACTTCGCCTCGAGCACCGGGTTGATCAGTGGCAGAAGGGCCTCGCCGAGCTCGCCGTAGCGGCTGGCAACGTCAAACACCGGGACCTTCGCGGAGGCGAGCGCATCCGCAAATACACTTACCACCCGCGAGCGCATCGTGTCGGCGAACTCGTCCACCCGGAAGTTGTGGTCAGAGCCTGCGACTTCCTTGAGGAACAGCTTCGGTTGCGTAATGCGGAAGTCGTAGGTGCCGAAGGCCCTGGCGCGAACGATGCCGAGGTCCTCGTCGCGCATCATGATCGGATTGGCGGTGCCCCACTTGTTACCCGTGAACAGGCGCGTGTTCAGGTAATAGACGTCCGCCTTGAACGGGACGTTGAAACCGTACTTCCACGACTTCAACTTCGTGAGCACCGGGATGTTGTCGGTGGTTAGCGTGTGCTTGCCGGGCCCGAACGTATCGCCAAACTCGCCGAGGTAGACGAACTGCACCGTCTGCGACTCGCGGACGATCAACTGCGCCCCGTTCTTGATCGCCTTGTCCTCGTCGGGAAAGCGGAAGGAGAGCGTGTCCCTGGAATCGTCCGTCCACTCGATGACGTCGAGCAGTTCGCCTTTGATGAAGTCCATTAATCCCATAGCGGTGATTGTAGCTCCCTATGGCTGAGGCTGAAAGTTCAGGGCAACGCCGTTGATGCAGTAGCGGAGACCCGTTGGGGGCGGACCATCAGGGAACACGTGACCAAGATGGCCGCCGCACTGGCTGCAGTGCACCTCGGTCCGCACCATGAAGTGGCTGTTGTCATCGGTCGTCCCGACCGCGCCTTCGATCGGCTCGAAGAAACTGGGCCACCCGGTGCCGCTTTCGAATTTGCCGGTGGCGATAAATAGCTGCTGGCCGCAGCCCGCGCACGCGAAGGTGCCCGCCCGCTTCTCCTGAAGCAGCGCGCAGGACCCGGGCCGTTCGGTCCCGTGCTGGCGCAGCACCTGGTACTGCTCCGGCGTCAGTAACGCCTTCCACTCCGCGTCGGTCTTCGTGACTGGGAATTTCTGGGTGGTCTTCATTTCTTCTCCGTTGCCTGTTCGGCGATCTCGAGTACGTCGGCGGCGGGCAGGACCACCGCGATGACGCCGGCGCCTTCCGTCCCTCCCATCATGCCAAACATGCTCATGCGACCGGGATCGATCTGCCGGATCGTCAGCAAGCCCGCCACCTTGCCGTTGGCGCGAAAGGCAGGCATGCCCGTGCCGGCCGGCCCGTTCAAAACGAAGAACGTCCGCGGCCGCTCCATGATCGCGGCCACGCCGTAGACGGACGCAGAGGGCGCCCAGCCGCCGACGCGGCCAAGCCGGCCGAGGACGACGAGATCCTCGAGAGTGGACGGCGTCGCGGCGTCTGCCAGGTTGATCGCGACCAGCGGGGCCGCCGGCTTTGCGGTCGGGCGAATGAAGGCGAGGTCCAGATCCTGGTCGCGCAGCACGATCGTGGCAGGCAGCTCCTTGCCGTCGGCCAGGCGGATCCGCACGTCGGTCGGCGCCGAGACGATTGACATCTTCTCGGCGCCTTGCGCGGCGCCTCCCATGAGGCGGCTCATCATCGCCCCCGGATCCAGCGAGCTCAAAGACATCACCGTCAGCCCGGAGGGATCGATGACAGTCCCCACCGCCTCGACCGTGTCGTCCATCGACTGGACCTCGCGGCCACCCATCGACATCCTCACCTTGAGTGAAACGCGCACGTTGACGACGGCGTCCTGCCACTTCTTCGCGACAGCTCGCATCGCATCCCGCTGATCCTGCGCCTGGGCCGGCAGGGCCCCCGTCAACAGACCGACGAACACCCCGATTGCCACCGCATGTCTCACATCAGCTCCATTCCGCACCCCGCACCCTCGTCGTCAGTCCCCCCGCACCCTCAGCGTCCGCTCCAACCCGTCTGCATCTCGACGAAGAACGTGCGGAACCCACGCCGGACGTGCAGGACCACCGACGAGGGCTTCGATGCCGCGACCGCTTCCATCTTCTTCTGCAGCGCGGCAACATCGCCGACCACATCGCCCTGCACCGCAAGGATCACATCGCCGTCCGCAAGATGCGCCAGCGCGGCCCATCCGCCCTCGTTCACCGACTCTACGAGGACGCCCTTCTCGCCAGCCGGTACGCCGAGCTCGACCCGGTCCATCTCCGCCACGTCCCTGACCCGGAACTCGAAGTTGGGATCCTCGTATTTCTTCATCTCGCGCGCGAGCCTGGGTGAGCTCTCGAGCGGCACCTTCACCATGCGCTCTTCCTTGCCGCGAACGGTCGCCAGCGTAACGGTCGTGCCGATTTTGCGCTGCCGGATCATGGTGTCGAAGACGTCAGCTTCGGAGGGTTGGGTTGCTTCCACGGGATCGCCGTCGATGGCAAAGATCAAGTCCCCCACCTCGAGCCCGCCCGCTGTCGCGGATCGTCCGAGCACGCGTGTCACTCGCACGCCCGCTCTGCCCGGCACACCGAGCTTCTGCCCGAGCTCGGGGGTGATCGCCTGGACGGTGACCGGGATCCATGCCTTGCGTGCTTCCATTCCCGGATCCTGCAGCCCGGGCCTGCCGAGTTCGAGGACGGTCAACATTCGCTGTCCTCTCCGGTCGAAGGCAACAAGTACCGGTAACGGTTCGACGCGGCCGCGAACGACGCGATCGGCCAAGGCGATGAGCGCGTCCGCATCCTTGATCTCTTCTCCGTCGACCGACAGGACCACGTCGTTCGCCTCCAGGGACGGCTTCGCATCGTCCGCCGCTCCCCCGGG
>JACDDJ010000108.1:5710-10128 GCA_013817065.1 Acidobacteriota bacterium | reverse complement strand
GACCGTCTCAAGGTCGTGAAGTAGAGAGTCTCACTCACCCCTGTCCTTAGGGCCGGCGCTGACGCGCCGGCCCTTTTTTTGTACCACCGTTCATCACATCTCGACAGCTCGCCTGGCCCGGTAGCCACGGATCCGGGACGTACAATACGTCCTTCTCGATTTCACTACTGGAGAGTTGATCTTGAAGACCAGCCGCGTTGTTTCGCTCCTTCTCTTCCTCTTCTCGATGTGCCCTGCCGCCGATGCCGCCGCGCAGATCGACGCCCGGATGTTGCGCTATCCCGCGGTGTCGCGCGACCGGATCGCTTTCGTCTATGCCGGAGACGTCTGGCTCGTTGCGAAAGAGGGCGGCGCCGCGGTTCGCCTGACGTCCTCGCCTGGCGAGGAGATCTTCCCGAGGTTCTCGCCGGACGGCTCGAAGGTCGCCTACAGCGCCTCGTACGACGGGAACGTAGACGTGTATGTGATCCCGACCGTCGGGGGTGAACCGACACGTCTGACATTCCACCCGATGCCGGACCGCGTGATCGGCTGGACGCCCGACGGCACGCAGGTCCTGTTTGCCTCGTCGCGCGAGAGCGGACGTCAGCGCTTCAATCAGTTTTACACCGTCGGCACGGCGGGCGGTCTCCCACAGAAGCTCGTCGTCCCTTACGGCTTCGGTGCCTATTCTCCGGATGGCCGGCAGTTCGCCTACATGCCAATGGCCCAGGACTTCCGGAACTGGAAGCGGTATCGCGGCGGATGGGCGGCGGACCTGTGGTTGTTCGACCTCACCACCAAATCGGCGAAGAACATCACCAATCACGCCGGCAACGACGCGCAGCCGATGTGGCACGGCAACACGATCTACTTCCTGTCGGACCGGGGTACGAACGAGCGCAACAACGTCTGGGCCTACGACGTGAAGGCGGCTACATCGCGGCAGGTGACGCAGTTCACCGAGTTCGACATCACGTTCCCATCGCTCGGCCCTGACGGGATCGTGTTCCAGGCCGGCGGCCGGCTGTATCTCCTCGACGTGCCCTCGGGTAAGCAGCGCGAAGTTCCCGTCCGTGTGGTCACCGACGAGACCACGCTGCGCGCGCGTACTGCCAAGGCCGACACGCTGATCCGATCGGCAGCGGTGTCGCCCACTGGCAAGCGCGCGATCTTCGAGGCCCGCGGTGATGTCTTCACCGCGCCGGCGGAGTTCGGGCCGGTGGTGAACACGACCCGCACGTCCGGCGTCGCCGAGCGCTATCCGCGCTGGTCGCCCGATGGCAAGACGCTCGCCTATTGGAGCGACAAGAGCGGCGAGTACGAGCTCACCGTTCGTCCTGCAGAAGGGGCGGGACCGGAACGAAAGGTCACGTCGCTTGGCGCCGGTTTCCGCTATGCGCCGCACTGGTCCCCCGACAGCCGCAAGGTCGCCTTCGTGGACCAGGCGATGCGGATCCACATCGCCGAGGTGGACTCCGGTAAGACGGTCAAGATCGATGACAGCCCGGAGTGGATGAATCACGGTGCGCTGGAGGCCTTCGAATTCGAGTGGTCCCCTGACTCGCGATGGCTGACGTATTCGCGTCCGACCGGCGATGCGAACAGCTCGTTGTTCCTGTATGACACCAGGGGTTCGACGCTGACGCGGGCGACAACCGGCTATTTGAACGACAGCCAGCCGACGTTCGATCCTGACGGCAGGTACCTGTTCTACGCCTCGGATCGCGAGTTCGTACCGGTCTACGGCAGCTTCGACAACAGCTGGACCTACCCCAATCCCACTCGCCTCGTCGCGGTGCCGCTCAGGAAGGACGTCCCCTCGCCGTTGCACGCGCGGAACGACTTCGAAGGCCAGCCGGAGACGAAAAAGCCTGAGGAGAAAAAGGACGACGCGGCCAAACCGGCGGCGGATGCGAGGCACGTCAACATCGACCTCGACGGCTTCGAGTCACGGGCGGTGGTGCTGCCGCCGGCAGCCGGCAACTATTCGGGCCTGCAGGCCGTGACAGGCAAGCTGCTGTTCCAGCGGCAGCCCCGCAGGGGGTCCGCCGACACCAAGAGCCCGATCTTGTACTTCGACCTCACCGAGCGGGAAGAGAAGCCGGTCCTCGAGGATGCCGGCGGTTTTGACGTGACGGCCGACGGCAAGAAGATGCTGGTCGCCTTCCAGGGCCGCTTCGCGATCCTCGACATCAAGACACCGCAGAAGTTCGAAAAGCCGATCGCCACCGCCGACATGGAGGCGCCGGTCGATCCGCGCGCTGAATGGAAGCAGATGTTTGCGGACGTCTACCGCTTCCAGCGCGACTTCTTCTACGACAAGGACATGCACGGCGTCGACTGGGCCGCGATGAAAACACGCTACGGCAAGCTGCTCGAGGACGCGGTCACCAGGTGGGACGTCGACTTCATCATCGGCGAGTTCATCGGCGAGCTCAACGCGTCGCACACCTACTACAGCGGCGGCGAGAAGGAAAACCCGCCGGCGCGCAACGTCGGGTTGCTCGGAGTCGACTGGGAACTGCATCAACCTTCGGCCGGCCAGGCCGGTTATCGCGTGAAGAAGATCGTCCGCGGTGGGCCGTGGGACGCCGGCGTGCGCGCGCCACTCGACGAGCCCGGCGTCGACGTCAGTGAAGGGGACTACATCCTCGCGGTGAATGGCGTCACGATGGATACGAAGCAGGATCCCTATGCCGCCTTCCAGGGCCTTGGCAACAAGACCGTAGTGCTGACGGTGAACAGCAAGCCGTCCACCGAGGGCGCACGGCAGGTGCTCGCGCGCACGTTGACCAGCGAGGTCGAGCTTCGCTACCGCGCCTGGATCGAGGAGCGACGGCAGATCGTCGAAAAGGCGACCGGCGGGAAGGTTGGTTACATCTACGTTCAGAGCACCGGGGTCGACGCACAGAACGAGCTGGTCCGGCAGTTCATGGGGCAGTGGAAGAAAGACGGCTTGATCATCGACGAGCGTTGGAATGGGGGCGGACAGATCCCGGACCGCTTCATCGAGCTGCTCAATCGTCCGGTCCTCGCCTACTGGGCGGTACGTGATGGTTCGAGCTGGCAGTGGCCGCCGGTCGCGCATCGCGGCGCTCAGGTGATGCTGATCAACGGCTGGAGCGGATCGGGCGGTGACGCGTTCCCAACCTACTTCAAGCAGGCGAAGATCGGGCCGGTGATCGGCACTCGCACGTGGGGCGGCCTGATTGGGATCAGCGGCGCGCCGGTCCTCGTCGATGGCGGCGAGGTGACGGTCCCGACGTTCCGCATGTATGACCCGCAGGGCACCTGGTTTGCGGAGGGCCACGGTGTCGAACCCGACATCGAAGTGGTCGACGATCCGTCACAGCTCGCCAACGGCACCGATCCGCAGCTCGCGCGCGCGATCAAGGAAGTGCAGGCAGGGATTGCGAAGATGCCTAAGGTCCCGACGCGTCCCGCGCCGGAGCGGCGGGTGCCTAAAGGCGGGAAGAACTGACGATTGCGGATTGAAGGCCCGACCTTGAGAGTCGGGCCTTTCACCCTTACGACTTCTTGTCGCTCACCACTTCTGCGACCTTGCTGACAGTGCCAATCGGGTCGTTCGCGGCTTCCTTGACGGTGTTGGCGGCGTCGCGGGCCGCTTCCTGGGCGCGGTCCACGACGGAGTCGCGGGCTTCACCCATGAACTGGTTCTCGCGTTCGGTCTCGGGCAGCGATGCGCCGATGGCCGCGCCAGCCAGGACTGCGGCGGCGCCGACGAGAAGCGGGTTATCGCGTAGCATCCGCTGGAGCTGGTTCGAGGTCCGGCGGACCGTCTGCCGCGCGGTGTCAGTCGCGTCTGAGATGGCGCGCGAGGTCCCATCCGTCCAGCCTTCGTTACCAGAGCCGTATTGACGGCCCTCGCCGTAGCGGCCGCTGCCGCTGTACTGCCGGTTGTAGCCGTACTGGCGATTGTCGTTGACGTCGCTGTGGTCGGCTTCAGTCGAGCGGTAATAATCGTCACCGGTCGATTTGGCGCCGCGCGCGTTTCGCGTCGAGGACTCCGACCAGCTGCGGTCGCCGTAATCGTTGCCCTTGTCGCGCGAACCCATCAGGAGCCACGCCACACCCGCGCCGATCATCAACGCCGGAATCGGGTTCTGCTTCGCGCCTTCGACCATGTCGTAAGCCCGCTCGCGCGAGCCGCGCATCACGTCCTGCGCTGTTTCACTTGCCGTGTCAGCCATGTTCTTCACCTTCTCCGTTGTTGCGCTCTTGACTCTCTCGGTCGCGTCCGACACGAGATTGGCCGGGCGCAGCTTTTCCTGGATCGCTTCGATCGTTTCCGACATCTCAGCGCGGGTGTGCGCGATCTCGTTCTCGAGCTCGCGCGCGCGCCGGCTGGCATCTTCGTCGAGGTCGCCATCGCCGCTACTGTTGCTCGCCGAGGACGTGGAAGACGGGGTCGCGGA
>JACDDJ010000108.1:0-5700 GCA_013817065.1 Acidobacteriota bacterium | reverse complement strand
CGTCGGCATCGAGGTCGGCATCGCCGCCGGTGGCGCCGCTGCGCGTGGTCAAAGACGAGGTGGCGGACGGCGTCGTGCTGGCGTAGTCGCGCACCTGCTCCTCGCCGCGGCCGCGGAACTCGTCACCGCGTCCCGGGAACTCGTCGCCAGTGCCTACGCGCCTTGTCGTGTCGTCCATTTTGCGTCCTCCTTCAGTGATTCCATGGTGCGGGTTGGCGCCACGCTGCTGGTGCGCAGCCCGGTGAGCCCCCTGTTGACGAGCAGATATCCGATCCCGATCGTCAGCAGGCTGATGATCAGCGCTGACAGCCATGGCGTGACGCCAAGCTCGCTCAGCCCGAGGACGAGCGCGGCGAGGAATACCAGCAGGCCGGCGTGCGCAAGCGCGCCGCCTGCTGCCGCTACGCCGACATGGCCGCCGGCCTTCTTCGCCTTGGCGGTCATCTCGGTCGACGCGAGTTCCACTTCCTTGCGCACGAGCTGACTGGTCTCGCGTGACAATTCGGCGAGCAGGTCGCCGATCGAGCGGTTGTCCAGCTTGTCAGCCATTACCGGCCCTCAGTGGACGGATAGTCGGTCTTCTTGTTCGACTTCGACGCCTTGCCAGCAGATCCCGGAACCTTATTGCCATAGGCGTTGTCTGTTGAGCTCGTCCCCGTAGTCGTGCCCGCACTGCCACGCATGGACTCGCTCGTGTTCTCGCTCGTGCTGCCGAATCCGGACGTGCTCGCGCCAGTCGTTCCGGTGCCCAGGCCGGTGCCCAGGCCGGTGCCCGTCAGACCGATGTCGGACGTCTGGCTTCCGCCATACCCGGATGCCCCGGATCCACCTGCGTAGCCCGACGCTCCGGAGCCCGACGCGTATCCCGGATTGCCGTAGCCATAGCTGCCGCCGGCGGACCCGCGTTCACCGCCATAGCCGGCCGCGCCATAACCTCCGCTGCCGGAGCCGCCAGTCCCGTAATTTCCGTACGAGGAGCGTGAGTCCGGCGACGAGCTCTTGAGGAAGCGCGCGCCGAGCAGGCCGATCGCGAATGCGCCACCAACAAAGAGGGCAGGCTGACGCCGCGCCAGTTGCTGCGCGTCGTTCATGAGCTCGCCGACGTCCTTGTTTCTAAGCCGCTCCGAGAAGCGCTCGATCTGCTCAGCCGCTTGTTCGGCGTAGCGCGCGACGGTGTCGTTCTGGTTATCGCGGAGGTGCTGGGTTGTCTGACGCACAGCTTGCGCGACCGAGCCGAGCCCATCGGTCGCGCGGTCCTTCTGGCTGGACAACTGTGCGGTTGCCTGCTCCTTGACCTTGCCGACGATGCCGTCCGTGTTGGTGGAGTCTGTTGCTGTGGAGTGTGTTGCCGTGCCGGTGCTGCCCGGAGTGGAGCCGAGTGTACTTGGCTCCTTGAATTCTGCCATTCCAGTCCCCCTTGTGTATGCGCAGCATCACTGCGCCCAGTTTCACAAGGGGGATTGGAATGATCGTGCCAAGCGCCCGTACTCTGCGGTATACCTCCACACGCCGCCGAGTTGTCCCGACGCCACTCCACACGCCGCCGAGTTGTCCCGACGCCAGATGGTAAAGAACGGCACGGCTTTCGGACCGTTGGGCTCGGGCTTCTTGATGCGGATCATGCCGAACGTAATGCCGAGGTCACACTCGATGCGACGAGCACGCGGGGCGCCGGCGATAGGCCGCGACCCGCCATCCTTCAGCCCCTCTCACCCAGTACGCAAGGTCCAACTCTCGCCGGGATCGTTGCAACTCCCGACAGGGCTGACGTGCCATACTTCCCACCTCTGCATATGGTGCTCTTCTGGACGTTCATCGCGTGCTCGATCGTGGCAATCATTTATTCCCTGCGGCTGCACCAGGTGACCGGCCGCCAGCGTGAACTGGCGCGGCTGGTCGAGGAACGGACCGCGGAACTCCTCGAGCGGTCCGCTCAGCTCGAGGTGGCGAATGCGACGCTCGAAGAGCTTGCTGCGGTCGACCCGATGACCGGGTTGTTCAACCGGCGCCGATTCGACGTCTTCCTGCAGCAGGAATGGCAGCGGTCCAATCGTTCACGGCTCCCACTGTCACTGCTGCTGGTTGACATCGACCACTTCAAGCAGTTCAACGACCTCTACGGCCATCCAGCGGGCGACGATTGCATCAGGAAGGTGGTTGAGGTCATTCGGGAGGCTGCCAACCGGGTCACCGACCTCGGGTGCCGGTATGGAGGTGAGGAGTTCGCGATCATTCTTGCCGAGACCCCGGCCACTGGTGCGCTCGCGGTCGCGGAGTTCATCCGGAAGGAAGTAGAGCTGCTCGCAATCCCGCACGATCTCCATCCAGAGAGAGTAGTAACTGTGAGCACGGGAATCGCGACAAAGGATGGAGATCAGTATCCGCGGATGCACGATCTGATTGGCGCCTGCGACAAGGCGCTCTACCGGGCGAAGAACGAGGGCAGGAACAGGACGAGTACGGACGTGGCAGGCGTGGAAACCGCGCCGGCCAGGGTTATCTGACCGGCGCGCGCGGACTGAAGGAGCGCTTACTTCTTACCCTTGCCGGTTGCGCCGTCTTCGGCGATCCGCAGCTGGTTCTCGACCCCTGCCGCGCCCATTGCGCGGGCGAGCAGATCGGCCCGGCGCCGATCGGCGGCGGTGCGGACGACCCCGGTCAACGTGACCTCGCCGTCGCTCACCTGGACATTGATGACCGTGCGGCCGCGACCCGCGGCGACGGCAAAGGATCCGTCCTCCTCGATACGCTCGAGGATCAGGTGCTGCAGTTCGTCGTCGTGCAGCATCCCCGTTTTGGCCCGTCGGATGGCTTCAGCTCTCATATTTCTGCTCATTCCTTCTCAACTGTGTATGACGCGCGGAAGAATAAATTGGATTCTATTATCTCCCGCCCGAACCTGTCGCCGCAAAGTGCTGATCCCGTGAGACATCGGCCGAAAAGGCCTAGCGCCGGAGATCGAAAGCCGCCATCTCGTTGAGGTTGCGGATCAGCAGATAACCGCTCGAAATCGACGGGTGGTTCCAGGTCTTGCCATCGAGAACAGGGAAGCGGGTCAGCTCGATGTGCTTCTCGGGCGACGCACGGACGAGAGCGAGCTCTCCGCTTTCGGTCAGGACAACCAGGTGCCCGCTTGCGAGCATGACCTGCCCGTAGCCATAGCGACCGCCCTTCCACATCAACGCTCCGGTCGCGGCGTCGATACAGGCAAGGATCGACTCGTCCAGCCCGTAGATGTGGCCCTCGTGGAGCACCGAACTGGTGAACTGATTCTTCATGCGGTTGGTCCGCCAGAGTTCGCGCACGGAGAATCGGTCACCGTCTTTGGTCAGTTGGATGGCAGCCGCTCCGGAGCCGTAGCCGGTGGAAACGAACACCCGGTCGTCTCCAAGCAGAAGCGGTTGCGAGGCATTGACCCCGTACTGGGTCACCCACGGGAATTCCCAAAGGACGGCGTGGCTGCCGGCGTCGAGCGCAACGAGGCGCGTCGCGGTGAAGACGAGGATCTGGCGGACGCCGCCCAGTGTCACGAGCATCGGTGACGCATACGACGCGGCGTCGTCCAGCGCCGACCACGCTCGCTTACCGGTGACGCGATCGTAGGCGACGACTGAATTGCTGTTCGATCCTCCGGGCAGCACGACGACGGCGTTGTCGACGACCAGGGGCGCCGCCGCCATGCCCCACTGCAGATTCGTGGCGCCGGCATCGTCCAGGATGTTGGCGCGCCACAGGACGGTGCCGGTTGCGGCGTCGAGCGCGCGCAGCTCACCGGCGCCACCAACGGCGTAGATCCTGCCGTCGTGGAATGTCGGCGTCGCGCGCGGGCCGTCGCCGCCCATCATCTCGCGGAAGACGGCGTTGGACGCGTTCGTCCAGAGCTCGCGACCGGTGAGGACGTCGTACGCGGCCACGACCTCCTGCTGCCCTCGCTGCTCGATCGTAAAGGCGTGGCCGTCCGCCACGACGAAGGACGCGTAGCCGCCGCCGAGCGGCTGCTTCCAGAGTGGTTTGAGGCCACCTGCCGGCCAGTCCGTTCGGATCGGGAGCTCGCGGTAGTGTCCGCTTCGGTCCGGACCGCGAAAGTCGGTCCAGTAGCGCGTAGTTGTGGCGGCTGGCGTCGGGAGATCGATCACCTCCGCCGGATCGGCGGGCACTGGTGGCGCGCCCGTGTTCGACGGCGCCGGCGCTGGTGGCGGAGCAGGCGCGACGGGTGGAGGGCTGCTGGCCTTCTGCGCTTCGCGATGCCTGGCGATCAGATCTGCCTGGGCGTCACTCGACTGGACGAAGCCGAGCCGCACCCCACCGCCTCCGTCCAGAATGGCGCGCATCCCGAACAAGTACAACGCGATACCAGCGACGACAGATACGACAAGCGCAATGCCGACGAACTTCAGAATTTTTCTGACCATGCGTCACCCATCTTAGCCAACCGCGGAGAAGACGGCCGCGACCGGTTGGGTGTTAATCAGTGCTCGTCGGTCTGCTCGATCCGCTCATGGTCAGCGACGGCATCGGCATCCAGCCGCTCGCGCAACCAGATTTTCTCGAGAGGAGGGTACATCGCGGCAATCGGCAGTGCGATCAGGGCGCCGACGACGCCGGCGAGTTCCGCGCCGACGGCAAAGGCCGCCAGTACCGCGAGGCTGGAGAGTCGCATCGCGTGCCCGTAGACCCTGGGCTGGATGTAGTAGTTCTCGACCGCGTTGTAAGCGAGGTAGATGCCCGCCACGGCCAGTGCCGTCGTCACTGAAACCGTGAGTGCGAGAAGAAACGCCGGGACGATCGAGAGGATCATCCCGACGACCGGAATGAAGTTGAGAATGCCAGCCAGGAGCGCGAGCAGCATCGCCCCTGGCACCTTCAGCAGCAGCAGGACGATGTAGGTGAAGATCGTGGTGATGACCGAGGTCGCGACGTTGCCCCGCACGTATCCGAAGATCGCCTCGCGGGCCGCGTCAGCCGAGCGATGGATCTTGGGGCGCCGCGCGCGCGGCGCAAAAGCAACGAACCACTTGAAGGTGCGCCGTCCGTCGAGAAGCAGGTAGACCGTGATGATCAAGCCGATGCTCACCGACACCAGTCCCGACAGTAGTGCGCGCCCAAGCGTCATGGCATATCGGCTGATCGGTGACTCACCCGAGTCACCTGAGGGCAGCAGCCCTTTCACGAACGGCGGCACGCGGCTTTCGAGCTGTTGCTGCGCCTCCTGCATGCGCGTGCCGAGCATGCCCGCCTCGTCCTTGAGCGACGTACTCCCGAAGTAGATCAACGCGCCAAACATCCCGGCGAGCAGCAACACGACGAGGAATGAGCCGAAGGGACGGCGGATGCGGCGTGCGTCCAGCCACGAGACGACCGGGTCCAGCGCAACGGCCAGGAATGCGGCGACGACAAACAGCAGGAACCAGGGCCACAGCCGGAGCCAGATCCACGCGAGCGCGACGACGGTGAGCAGGCGGAAGAACGTCGCGAACGTGACGTCGACGCGGCGGGTGTTCGGGGCCGTCACCTTACGCTACCGCTCGGTTATGCCGGGGACGTGCTGGCGGATGAAGTCCCGGACCGGTGCGTGGCGGACCGCCTGGTAAAAATTCTCGCCGGTATTGCAGACGCTGGCGGAGGTGGCCGACGTTATCCCCGCGAGAGTCCAGGTGCCGCCTTCGGCGAGCAGAATCGGGCCGCCGGAGTCTCCCTGGC
>JACDDJ010000695.1 GCA_013817065.1 Acidobacteriota bacterium | reverse complement strand
GCCCGCCGCCGGCCGCGGATTCGGCGCAGGCCAGGTCGACAACGGTGACTTCACGACGGTTCAGCGATACGAAGACATCACGCCGCCGCAGGTTACCGCGCAGGACGAGTTCTTCCAGTTCCTTTTCAGCGGCGCCGAGATCAAGTACGACGAGCTCAAGGAGAAGGCCGCCAAGCGCGAGCCGCTGCCCCGGTTCGTGCTCCAGGGCGTCAAGGTGACGATCAACGTGGATGCGGACTACCAGGTCGTCCGCACGCGCCTGACGAGCAACGTCGTTGGCATCATCGAGGGCAGTGACCCGAAACTGAAGGACACATACGTCGCCTATGGCGCTCACTACGATCACACCGGGTTCCATGAAGGGGCCAAGCCCGGCGAAGACATGATCAATAACGGCGCAGACGATGACGGGTCGGGGACGGTGGCGATCATGGCGATCGCGAAGGCGTTTGCGACCGGCCCGAAACCGAAGCGCTCCATTCTGCTGGTCTGGCATGCCGGCGAAGAAAACGGCCTGCTCGGCTCCCAGTACATGGCGGCCCACCCGGTTGTCGGCGACATCGACAAGATCGTCACGCAACTGAACATGGACATGGTTGGCCGCAATCAGGACAACGACCCTGCCAACTCCAACATGGTCCTGGTGGTCGGGTCCGACCGGATCAGCACGGATCTGCACAACATCAACGAAGAGGCAAACGCGTCCATGGCCAGGCCGCTCACGCTTGATTACACGATGAACGATCCAGCGGATCCGCAGTCGATCTACACGCGCAGCGATCATTACAGCTACGCGTCCAAGGGGGTGCCGATCGTTTTCTACTTCACCGGCCTGCATCCTGATTACCATCGGCCGAGCGACACGGTCGACAAGATCATCTTCGACAAGATCCAGCGCATCGCACAGCTTGCCTACGAGACGGGCCGGCGAGTCGCGAATTCAGACCAAGCGCCGGTGAAGGACAACCTCGGTCCGCGCGCCGGCAAAGGTCACAAGGGAAAGCTTGCCGGCAAATAACGGATGGTAGATGGTAGATGGCAGATGGTAGAGTGCCGCGCTACTAACAACTAGGAGCTTTGAATGAGAGTGGCTACAGCATTCGCGGCGGCGGCCGCATGTGTGTTGGCGGTCGCCGTGATGCCGGCCCAGGAGCGGGAGGATCGGACGTTCCTCTCGCATGACCAGATGCGCGCGATCATCAACGAGGCGTCGGGCGAACGCGCGATGCACACCTTGCTGGAGCTGGTGCCGTATCAGCGGGTGCGGCCTGCCTCCGAGTACAAAGGCGCCTTCCGCGAGAGCGAAGTGATGGCGCGGCTCGCCAGGGAGTTCGGCTACACCAACGTTCGCATCGAGACGTTCCCGAGCGGACCGCAATGGCAGCCGAGTGTGGGGGAGTTGTGGATCACGGCGCCAACGAGCCGCAAGCTGTATGACATCCATGATGTCGCGCTGGCGCTCGGGCAGGGGACGCCCAGCGGCGACATCAGTGGCGAGCTGCTCGACATCGGCGCCGGCCGCGCCGTCGACCTCGAAGGGAAGGACCTGACCGGCAAGGTACTTCTGAGCTCGAGCGGGCTCGGTCCATTCACGCAGGCGGTCACCAAAGGTGCGGTCGGGATCATCGGCTACACGACCCTCCGTCCGAACGACTTTCCCGACCAGATTCCCGACACACGTTTCACACCGCCGCAGGGCGTGACCACGCCGACGTTCGGGTGGGCGGTAGAGCCGAGAGTCGGACGCGACCTCGCGCTTCGTCTTGGCCGCGGCGAGAAGATCACGATTCGATCGATCGTGAAGGCGGAGATGGTGCCGAGCAAGGCCGAAGTCGTTCACGCCGAGATCGTTGGCGACGGCAGCAATACTCAGGAAGTCGCGGTCAGCGGACACCTGTATGAAGGCGTGATCAAGCAGGGCGCGAATGACGACAACTCGGGTTGTGCGCTCACGCTCGAGATCGGCCGTGCCTACATCAAGCTCGTGAACGAGGGAAAGCTCCCCAGGCCGAAGCGCACGATCAACTTCCAGTGGGGCGCCGAGATCAGCGGCACCAACGCCTGGCTCAATGCGCACCCCGAGAAGAAGACCGCGATCATCGGCGACTTGAACTTCGACATGGAAGGTATCCGCCTCGCGATGAGCCGCAGCTACTGGATCCTGCAGCGCACGCCCGACACGTTCCCGTCCTACATCAACGACATTGCGCAGGGGATGATGGAGTGGGTCTCGGACGTCGCGCGAGAGCGCGTCCGCTACCGCGCCAATGGATATGCGCCGAGCCTTGAAGTGGTTGCACCGACCGGCAGCAAGGACGCCTTCTACATCAAGATCGACAAGCACTACGGCTCGAGCGATCACGTGACCTACATGCAGCACGGAATCCCGTCGGTGATGTTCATCACCTGGCCGGACATGTGGTACCACTCGTCGCAGGACACGGTCGACAAGCACGATCCGACGCAGTACAAGCGTGCGGCGGCGGTCGGCATCGGCGCAATGACGGTGCTGGCCACCGGGACCGACCAGATGGCCGGCCGCGTGACGGCCGAGAATCTCGGCCGCGGCGCCGAGCGGATCGGTGATTCGATGCGCAAGGCCTCGAGCTATCTCGCCGAGGCCGGCGACGCCGCGCAATTGATGGCCGGCTACAAGGATGGGCGCGTGACGGTGCGGCACCAGGCGCAGATCGAGAAGGCGGTCGTCCAGTCCTCAGCGGTCCTCTACGACGACCCGGCTGCCGCGGCAAAGAGGCTCGCCGGCCTCGAAGCCGCGATCGACAAGACCCTGGCCGCCCGCCACGACGAACTGCGCGCGCTCTACGCCCTGCACGCGCCGCGACTCCAGGCGCCGGCCGCACCGGAGGGCTCGCCGTCGATAACTCCGGCGGAACGCGAGGCCTCGCTGATGATGGTCGAGTGTGTCCACGGCGC
>JACDDJ010000107.1 GCA_013817065.1 Acidobacteriota bacterium | reverse complement strand
CGCGCCCGCGAGATGGGCCGCGAAGCGCGGCGCGAAGTGCGCGCGCAGTATTCGTTCGACCGGATGGTCGCCGCATTCGACGACCTTTACGACAGGGAATTACGCGCGCGCCACGTGCTGCGCGCCAAGACAGCCGAAGCGGGCATCTGAACATGTGCGGAATTGCTGGACGATTCAATTTCAACCTGTCGCGCCCTGTAGATCCACAGGTACTGACCTCGATGACGGATGTGATCTCGCATCGCGGACCTGATGCGGCCGGCTACTATCGCGGCCCCGGTATCGGCCTCGGTCATCGTCGCCTGAGCATCATCGACCTGGCGACAGGCGATCAGCCGCTCGGGAACGAGGACGGCCAGGTGCAAGTGATCTTCAACGGCGAGATCTATAACTTCGCGGAAGTGCGCGCGGAGCTGGTCACGCTGGGGCACCGGTTCCGCACCAATTCCGATACCGAGATCATCGTCCACGGTTACGAGCAGTGGGGCACCAGTTGCGTCGACCGCTTCCGCGGAATGTTCGCCTTTGCCGTCTGGGATGCGGCGCATCGCCGCCTCGTACTGGCGCGCGATCGGCTCGGCGTCAAGCCGCTGTACTATGCGGAGCTCCCCGGCGTCGGGATCGTCTTCGGATCCGAGATCAAAGCGCTCCTCGAGGATCCCGCGGTGCAACGCGACTGGCGCCCGGAGGCGATCGATACGTTCCTGACGCTTCTCTATGTCCCGGCCCCGGACACGATCTACGCCGGGATCAAGAAGCTCCCGGCAGCGAGCGTGCTCGTGGCCGAGCGGGGCCAGGTCAAGGTCACCAAGTACTGGGACCTCGCGTTCAGCGGCGAAGACTCGGGCCGGACCGAAGACGACTACCTCGAAGAGCTCGACTCGCTCCTGCGCGAGGCTGTCGGTCTTCGCTTGATCAGCGACGTCCCGCTTGGCGCTTTCCTCTCGGGCGGCATCGACTCCTCCGCCGTCGTCTCATACATGAAGGAGACGAGCGCGAAGGCGCCGGTCACCATTGCGGTCGGATTCGAGCAGCAGGAGTACGACGAGGTCCAGCACGCCGAGGTCGTCGCTCGTCACCTGGAGTGCGAGTTCCACGCGTTGACCGCCAGCCCGCACGTCGAGGGGCTGCTGCCAAAGCTGGCGTGGCATTTCGATGAGCCGTTCGCCGATTCGTCGGCGGTGCCGACCTACTACGTGTCGAAGGCGGCGCGCGAGCTGGTTACCGTAGCGCTCTCGGGCGACGGTGGCGACGAGCTGTGGGGCGGCTATCCGTGGCACCGGGTCGAGCACTGGGAGCAGCGTGCGCGACGCGCGCTTGGGCCCGCCCGCCACCTCGCAGCTCTTCTCGGCCGCGCGTTGCCCCTGTCGGTGAAGGGGGCACGTTCCCTCCGCCATCTTGGTGCCGACCCGGGCGAGGCATACGCCTTGAAGCACGCCTACGGAATGTTCGAGCTCGGCGCCAAGGACCGGCTGTACACCGGCGACTTCACCAGCCGCGTCGCTGCTGCGGACCCGTTGGCCAGTCTGCGAAACGCCTATCGTGCGTGCGGATCCCGCAGCCCGATGGACCGCGTGTTCTACGCCGACGCCCGCACCTACATGATCGACGACGTGCTCACCAAGGTGGATCGCATGAGCATGGCGGTGTCGCTCGAGGCGCGCGAGCCGCTGCTCGATCACAAGCTGCTGGAGTTCGCCGCGCGGGTGCCGGTCTCGATGAAGTTGAAGGACGGCCGCAGCAAGTACCTGCTGCGACGCCTGCTCGAGCGCAAGGTGCCGCGCTCGATCACCGAACGCGGCAAGAGCGGCTTCGCCGCGCCGATCGGCGATTGGCTGCGCGGTCCGCTCGCCGACATGGTGTCGGGGCTCCTCCTCGATGGACGCCTGCGCGACCGCGGCATCTTCGAGCCGGCCGAAGTGCAGCGTCTCTGGGACGAGCACCGCACGCGCCGCGCCGAACATCCGCACCGGCTCTGGCAGCTGCTGATGCTGGAGCTGTGGTTCAGAACATTTATCGACGGACAGCGAGCCGGCACGCGCGCCGGGGCCGCGCCCGTCGCGTCGCTCGCGGAGGCAGTGTAAGTCATGTGTGGAATCGCGGGACTCGTCGCGTCAGATGAACTCGAGCCGCAGGACAGCGTGCGCGCCGTGGCGATGCGGGACGTCATCGCTCACCGGGGGCCAGACGATGCGGGGCTGTTCGTGGACGGGCACGCCGCCCTCGCCCATCGCCGGTTGAGCATTGTCGACCTCGCAGCCGGCCATCAGCCGCTGGCGAACGAAACCGGACAGGTGTGGATCGTCTTCAACGGTGAGGTCTATAACCACGCCGACGTCCGGCCCGAACTCGAGGCCGCAGGCCACCGCTATAAGACGCGTTCGGACACCGAGACCCTGATCCACGCCTACGAGCAGTGGGGCGACGCCTGCGTCGAGCACTTCCGCGGCATGTTTGCATTCGCGATCTGGGACGCACCGCGGCGTCGGCTGCTCCTCGCACGCGATCGCCTCGGCGTGAAGCCGCTGTACTACGCGAGGGTCGGTAACCGGCTGCTGTTTGGGTCCGAGATCAAGGCGATCCTTGCGAGCGGTCTCGTGCGCCCCGAAGCCAACGACGCTGCTCTGCCCGAACTGCTCGGCACTCGTTATCTCTCGGGCTCGGAAACGCTCTTCAAGGGGATCCATCGTCTCGCCCCCGGGCACACGCTGGTGTTCGAGGACGGCCGCATCACGATTCGACAGTACTGGGACATTCCTGTCGGCGTTCGCAACCCGGAGGTCGAGCGGCTGTCCGAGGCTGACGCGGTGCAACGGTTCCGCGAGCTGCTGGAGGAGGCGGTGCGCATCCGGCTGATGGCGGACGTGCCGCTCGGGATGTTCCTGTCCGGCGGTCTCGACAGCAGCGCCATTGCGGCGCTGATGGCCGGCATGATCGACCGTCCGCTGCAGACGTTCTCAGTCGCGTTCAAGCAGCGCGCGTTCAGCGAGCTCGATTACGCGCGGCAGGTTTCCCGTGCGATCGGCGCCGAGGCGCATGAGATCGTGATCGACGATCAGGATTTCTTTGGCGCGCTGCCCCGCCTGATCTGGCACGAAGACGAGCCGGTGGCACATCCATCGAGCGTGCCGTTGTATTTCGTGTCGGACCTGGCAGCGAAGCACGTGAAGGTCGTCCTCACCGGCGAAGGCAGCGACGAGCTGCTCGCGGGGTACGGCAAGTATCCGCGCGCACTGGTGAACTGGCGGGCCGGCGGCGCCTACAGCGCCGTCCCGGAAGCGCTTCGCGACTTCATCAGCAACTCGGTGCTGCCGCAACTGCCCGGTAAGTTCGCGCGGTATGCGCGCCGGTCGTTCCTGGCGATGCCCCGCACCCCTGAAGCAATGTTCTTCGACAACTTCGCCTCGATCGGATTGAAGCGCCAGGCAGCGTTGTTGTCACCGGCGGTTGCGGCGAACGCAACCGACGAAGGGGCCTACGGTCCCTCCCGCGCGTACTTCGACAAACCGAATGGGCACAGCACCACGCTCGACCGGCTGCTTTACACCGACATGAAGACGTACCTCGTCGAGCTGCTGATGAAGCAGGACCAGATGAGCATGGCGGCTTCCCTCGAAAGTCGCGTCCCGTTCCTCGACCACCGACTCGTCGAGTTCGCCTCGGCATTGCCGACCCGCTTGAAGCTGCGCGGCTTCAAGACGAAATGGATCCTGCGCGAGGCGGTTCGCGAAATCGTGCCGCGAGAGATCCTCACGCGCAAGAAGATGGGCTTCCCCGTGCCATTCGGCGTATGGATGCGAAGCGGGTGGCAGGGCGTCGCACGAGACGTGCTGCTCGATAAGCGCACGCGGGAACGCGGCATCATCGAACCGAAGGCGGTCGAGGCGCTGCTCGCCGCGCACGTGGATGGCACCCAGGAAGGCACCGACGCGATCTGGAGCCTGATGAACCTGGAGCTCTGGTATCGTACGTTCGTCGACGGTGAAGGCGTCCAGTCGCTGTCGGCACCCTCAGCGTCAGTGGCCGCACCCTCAACGTCCCCGCCGGCACCCTCAGCGTCAGCGCCCGCCGCACCCTCAGCGTCAGCGCCCCGGGTGCGGTTGTGAAGATCCTGTGGCTGAACTCAGGCCTGCTGCTCCCGCTGGATAAGGGCGGCAAGCTGCGGACGTGGCACCTGATGCGTCATCTCGCGCTCAAACACGACATCACCTATTTGTCGTTTGCCGAGCGCGGGCAGCGGCATGAGGACCGCGTCGGCATGCGCGAGGTCTGCAATGCCCTCGAAACGGTGCCGCGCACCGATCCGGCCAAGGGCACATTGGCGTTTTACGCGGACGCCGCGAAACACGTCGTGGCGCCGCTGCCGTACGCCGTCGGGAAATACCGGTCCGCCGACTACGCCGCGCAGGTCCGCAGATTCCTGGAGTCTGGCGGCTTCGACGTGATCGTTACCGACTTCCTTCCGCCGGTCGCCAACCTGCCGCGGACGTTGTCGATCCCGAGCGTGCTCTTCACGCACAACGTCGAAGCAGAGATCTGGCGGCGTCATGCCGAGAACGCGAGCAATCCGTTCTCACGGGCGCTGATGACGCAGCAGTGGAATCGGATGCTCCGGTTCGAGCGCGAGGCGCTGTCCCGGTTCGACCTGGTGCTTGCGGTGTCCGAGGCCGACAGCCAGACGTTCGGCCGTCTGTACCCCGGCGCACTTCGCCGCCCCGTCCACGTCGTCCAGACGGGTGTCGATACCTCCTACTTCACGCCGATGCCGGGGAACGAGCGCCGCGCACACCTGGTCTTCACCGGCTCCATGGATTGGCTGCCGAATGAAGACGGGATGCTCTATTTCGTTCGAGAGATCCTGCCGCGCATCCGGCAGGTCGAGCCCGAGGTCACCTTGAGTATCATTGGCCGGGCTCCCACCCAGGCAGTGAAGCGGCTGGCCGAGGACCACGGCATCGAGGTGACCGGTCGGGTGGACGATGTGCGGCCGCATGTGGCGAAGGGTGACGTTTACGTCGTCCCGCTCAGGATCGGCGGGGGGACGCGGCTGAAGATTTTCGAGGCGATGTCGATGGCCAAGGCGGTAGTATCGACCACCGTCGGGGCCGAGGGACTTCCCGTCACCAGCGGTCGGGACGTGGTGATTGCGGACGAACCGGCGCGATTTGCCCAGGCGGTCGTTCACTTGATCAGGGACGAGGGCGCGCGGCGGCAGATCGAGAGTGCCGCCCGCCAGTTGGTCGTCGAGAAGTACGATTGGGCGGCGGTGGCACACGACTTCGAGGACGCGCTCGTGGCTGTGCGCCGCAACGCTGCCCCGGTCCGCTTGACCGCCTGACACTCAGCGCAGCCAGACGGCTGCGACTCATGGAGAGATGATGAAGGTTTCGGTGTTTGGTCTTGGTTACGTCGGTAGCGTGTCGGCAGCCTCGTTCGCGGCTGATGGTCATACCGTGGTTGGTGTCGATGTCAATCCTGACAAGGTCGCGAGCCTGAACGACGGCCGCAGCCCGATCGTCGAAAAAGGCCTCGACGAGCTCATTCGCGACACTACCGCTGACGGACGGCTGCGCGCCACGACCAGCACCACCGACGCGGTGAACTCGACCGACCTGTCGTTGATCTGCGTCGGCACGCCCAGCCGGAAGAACGGCAGCCTCGATCTCTCATACCTGGAACGCGTCTGCGAGCAGATCGGTGAGGCGCTGAAAGACAAGGCGGCCTACCACGTCGTTGTCGTCCGCAGCACGGTGCTTCCCGGCACGACGCACGGCATCGTGATCCCGGCCCTGGAGCGCACCTCGGGCAAGACCTACGGCAGCGACTTCGGCGTCGCGGTCAATCCCGAGTTCCTGCGCGAAGGAACCGCGATCGCCGATTTCCGCAATCCACCGATGACACTGGTCGGTCACAACTACGCCTCGGACGCTGAGACCACCCAGGCGTTGTACGCCAAGGTGGAAGGCGAGATGGTGACGACCAGCATCCGTACCGCGGAAATGATCAAGTACGCGAGCAACACGTGGCACGCGCTGAAGGTGTGCTTCGCCAACGAGGTCGGGAATCTCTGCAAGAGGCTCGAGATCGACAGTCACGAGGTGATGGACATCTTCTGCCTGGACGAAAAACTGAACCTCTCGTCGTACTACATGAAGCCCGGGTTCGCCTTTGGCGGCTCCTGCCTGCCGAAGGACGTGCGCGCGATGCAGTACCGCGCCAAGGAAGTAGACCTCGACATGCCGGTGATCCAGTCGATCCTGGGCAGCAACCAGCTGCAGATCCAGCACGCCATCGACATGGTGGCCGACACAGGTAAGAAGCGCGTCGGGCTGCTCGGCTTCAGCTTCAAGGCCGGCACTGACGACCTCCGTGAAAGCCCGATCGTCATCCTCGCTGAAGCCTTACTCGGCAAGGGCTATCAGCTGTGCATCTACGACAAGAATGTGTCGATCGCGCGGCTGGTCGGGGCGAACAAGGACTACATCAACAAGCAGATCCCGCACTTGTCGTCACTCCTGACGGAGTCGATCGACGAGTTGATCGAGAAGTCTGACGTGCTGGTTGTCGGCAACGGCTCGCCCGAGTTCGCCGATGCGCTGCGTAAGACGCGGCCGGATCAGATGGTCATCGATCTCTTCCGCGTCAAGGGGATCGACCCGGAGCAGGTGCCCGCTCATTACACAGGAATCTGCTGGTAGGACTCGGCTCCTTACAGCCCTAGAAAGCGCGCGCTCTCGGTCCAGATGTAGTCGAGCGATCTCCCCAGCTGGTGGTCATCGTCGACCATGTGGAGTTCGGCGTTGGGTCGCGTCGCGGCCCATCGCTCGACCGACTCTGGAGCCACAACCGTGTCGTTTCTCCCCTGGAAGATCTGGATCGGCATCGAGAGCCTGACATCCGAGCAGTCGTAGGTGCAGGCATCCGCGTACAGCTCGAAGCCCACCGGCAGGATCCGACCATAGCCGTAGTGGAACACGTTGGTCAGGCCGGTCGTCCTCCACTGATCCAGGTCGCGATCCCCCAGTGCCGGGGGGGCCTTGCCGCCGAACTCGAGCGCCGGCGCCAACAGAATCACTCGATGGATGCGATCGGGGCGTTGCCGCGCAACCTGCACGGCGACCAGAGCTCCCAGGCTTGACCCGATCAGCACGATATCGGTCGCCGTCGGACGACGATCGACAGCGTCAGTCACCTGCTTCACCATCCGCGAAACTGTCAGCGTCGAGAAGTCGGGCTCGTTGAGGTCCGGCGTCTCGAGCGGGATGCCGCGCTCCCCCAGTTTTGCCGCGAAGAAGCTCGCCTTCGTGGATGCCGCCGAGGACGCGAAGCCGTGCAGGTAGATGACGAGCATCTACCTGTTCAGAGCATCACCTTGCATCCGGGGCTGCACCGGCACAGGATGTGGCCTGGACCATCGGTCGAATAGTCGTAGGTCAGTTCCTCACCCTTGCGGATGTTTCGCGCCGCGACGATCCAGATGGTCTCACCCTTGACGATCGTGTAGCAGTTGGGCGTGCAGGAGTGATTGATGTAGCGGGCAATATTCCCCCCGACCGCCGCGTCCCGCACGTACAGGCGATTGAGCTTGAAGCACCAGATGTGCCCCTTCTTCAAGTAGCGGTCTTCGCGATCGAGACTGACGCTGTTTTTGATCTTCTCACCCGCGTAGGTGACGATGCGCTTGTTCTTGTTGATGGCCACGAGCGCAAACACACCCCACCCGTCGATCCTGGACTTACGCCGTTCGATCTTGGGAAGTGCTGGTTGCGAGGGAGGAGGAGACGAGGGCTTGACCCGGCGAGCGACGGTTGTTGGTGACATGAACGAAGGACATTCTAGCGCGACATCAGTGCTGAGATGCGCGAATGCGGGTAGGCCACCAGCTAAACTCGTCTATCAGCGGAAGTTACGGCCCTCACCTGATCTGGCGCCGCTGCTATAATCGCAAGCAGATCTATGGCAAATCCCGCGTCTTTTGACATCACTTCCGGCGTCGATCTCCAGGAGGTCGACAACGCAGTCAACCAGGCCAACAAGGAAGTCGCCCAGCGTTACGACTTCAAGGGCTCGAAGGCTTCGATCGAGTTCAGCAAGGCCGAGAACAGCATCACGCTGATGGCGGACAACGACTTCAAGATGACGGCGCTCTGGGAGATTCTTCAGACCCGGCTCGTGAGACGCGGGGTGCCGACGAAGAACCTCACCCCCGGCGAGCTGGAGCGTGCCGCCAACGACACGGTACGCCGCGTGATAGCACTACAACAGGGGATCCCGACCGAGGCCGCGAAGGAGATCATCAAGTTCCTCAAGGAACGCAAACTCAAGAAAGTACAGGCCGCAATCCAGGCGGATCAGGTGCGCGTCTCGGCTGGGTCCAAGGACGATCTGCAGGAGGCCATTCGGGTCCTGCGCGAGCACGATTTCGGCGTCGCACTGCAGTTCGGCAACTATAGGGGGTGACGATGAAAGCGTTGTACGCACTGCTCACGGCGGCGATCGTCTCGGGCTCGGCGTGCGCTCACGCCGACAGAAGTCCGGACCCCACCGCCGTTCAGCCGCCGGCGAACACGGCCCGGCCGATGTCTGAAGCCGATGCGAAAGGGCTGGCGGAATTCAACGAGCGAGTGACCGCGTATGCCGCCCTTCATCAGAAGCTCGAAGCCTCGCTGCCGTCAAAGCCGGCCGAAACCACACAGGCTGTCATACACCAGCACCAGCTCGCGCTGGCACGGCTCATGGTCGAGGCGCGGAAAGACGCCAAACAGGGGGACATCATCACGCCTGCCACGCAGCTGGTGTTCCGCCAGGTACTGGCCCGCGTCTTCAGAGGCGAGGAAGGCCGCGAGTTGAAAGCCTCAATCCTGGACGAGAACCCTGGCAACGTCGGGTTGAAGGTCAATGCCAGCTACCCCGACGAGATTCCCCGCTCCACTGTTCCGCCACAGGTGCTCTCGGCGTTGCCGAAATTACCGGCGGATCTGGAATACCGGTTCATAGGTGACCGGCTGATCCTGCTGGACGTCCACGCCCACACGATTGCCGATTACATGGACAAGGCCTTCCCGGTTTAGGTGCCGAACGTTTTATGCGCATTCGCCGGATCGTTGCACTCGTCCTCTGCCCGCTCCTCCTCGGCGGGCTCATTCTCAGCGGCTGCACCCAGGCACAGCGAGGCCCGGTCCAGGTTGCCGGCGCTCAGACACCGCAGCAGCAGGCGGCGACACCGGCCACGGCGATGCCCAACCGGGCGGGCTCGCTCAAGTTCGCCGTTCTCGGCGACTTCGGCGACGGGTCCGGCGGGCAGATGGCAGTGGCGGCCGAAATGGCGCGCGTGCATGCGCGCTACCCGTTCGAGTTCGTCATCACGGTCGGCGACAACATCTATGGCTCCGAGCGTCCACAGGACTTGGTGCGGAAGTTCGAGGATCCCTACAAGCCACTGCTCGACAAGGACATGAAGTTCTACGCGTCGCTCGGCAATCACGACTCGCCAGAACAGCGCTACTACAAGCTGTTCAACATGGACGGCAAACTCTATTACTCCTTCATCAAGCAGAACGTGAAGTTCATCGCGCTGCAGAGCGACTACCTCGAGCCGGAGCAGATGGCGTGGCTGGAGAAGGAACTGGCAGGTTCACGTGAGGACTGGAAGATTCCGTACTTCCATCACCCTCCCTACTCGTCAGGTGGACGGCACGGCTCGCATCTGCGCCACCGTGAAGCGCTCGAGCCGCTGTTCGTGAAGTACAACGTCAGCACGGTCTTCACCGGTCACGACCACATCTACGAGCGGATCAAGCCGCAGCAGGGGATCGTCTATTTCGTCACCGGTTCGGGTGGGAAGCTGCGCGCCGGCGGAATCGAGAGCAACACCGGAATCACGGCCGCCTCGAATGCGAAGGAACGTGTCTTTGTTATCTGCGAGGTCATCGGCGACGAGCTTTACTTCAACGCCATCTCGCAGACCGGGAAGGTGATCGACTCTGGCGTGATCACGCGGCGTAAGTAGACCCCGGGGCGCGCGCCGCGGGTGAACCAGGCACCGGCGTCTACCCCTTGCGGGCCTTGGCTTTCTTGACCTTTCCCGAAGCACGAGCCGAGGGAGGTGCCGCATCGTTGGTCACGATGCCGTCCTTCCAGTCGGCCTCGAACACGTCCAGCA
>JACDDJ010000106.1 GCA_013817065.1 Acidobacteriota bacterium | reverse complement strand
ATTCTGGCCCGGCCAGAGACGCCGGGCAGCCGAGAGGCTGACGATGACGACCGGCAGTGAATCCGCGGTGTCGTGTTCGCTAAACGCGCGTCCTTGCAGAACCGGAATCCGCATCACATCGAAGTACTCTGGCGTCACCGCTTCGGCATTTAGCGTGGGATTCTTTCTCCACGCCTCGCGATCGCGCGGGGACTGTCCTTCGAGCACCACTGCCGCGCCCGAACCGATCGCGCCGAACTCGAATGGCCGCAGGTATATTCCCGCAACCGCCGAGATTCCAGGCAGCCGGCGCACCCGTTCGATCGCCTCCGGGTAGAAGCGGGTGTTCGCCTCGTTCTTGACGTACTTGTCGGCCGGTGCAAGTACATCGAACGTCACGAGGCCATCGGGATCGAAACCAAGCTGCACGCGTTGAATCGCGTAGAAGCTCCGCACCGTCAGTGTCGCACCGACGAGCAGGACGACGGCGACTGCGACCTGGACGATCAGCAGCCCGTGACGAACACGGAGGATAGTCGTCGGGCTCGTCGTGTCATTCCTTCCCAGAAGGGTCGGATGGACTCGTCGTAGCATGATGACCACGGGCCACACGCCGCAGGCGAGTACCGTCAGTGTGCCGGCGACCGCAGCGAACCCCGTAAGCACGGGCGTGCGCAGCGTCACCTCATTGAGGCGCGGCACGGTGTCAGGCGCAAGCGCCGTCAGGAACGGAACGAACCAGAGCGCGAGGACGACGGCCGCTGTCATTCCGGCGGCCACCAGCGCCGCGCTTTCCGTCAAGGCCACCCGGATCAGATGCGACCGGTCTGCCCCGAGCGCGATGCGGATCGCGAGGTCGCGCCGATTCGCAGACAGGCGCGCCAGCAGCAAACCGACCACATTCGCGCATGTGAGGAACAGAACGAGGGCGGCCGCGCCCATGAGCAGCAGCAACGCCGGACGCGTCTGTCCGAAGATGTGATTCGCAAGCGGCGTCACCGCGCTGGTTCGACCGGTCCCCGGCTTGCCTGTTCCAGTCAAACGGCCGACCACGAGATCCATGTCAGCGCGTGCCTCTAAGAGACTGACGCCCGGTTTCACACGCCCGAGCACGAACAGAATGCCCAGGTCGCGCGCCTCGAGCATGTCGTATCCGGCCCCGACAGAAAGACGGCCGAGCGTCGGTGCAATCGGCAGCCAGAACGCCGTCCCCCGCGGGTAGTCGAATTCGGGCGGCATCACACCAACGATCGTGACGGCCGACATGCCGCCGCCGTCGTCGATCAGCGCGGTGGCGCCGATCACGCCTGGGTCGGACCGGAAGTGATTGCGCCACGCCGAGTCGCTCACGACGGCGACGCCGGGGCCCGACCGAATGTCGTCAGCCCTCGTCAGCCCGCGCCCGAGCGCCGGCCGGACACCCAGCACATCGAAGAACGATCCTGAAACGGCGGCGAAAGAAAGGACGACCGGTCCATCCTTTTGCAGGAGGCGCAGCGGCCAGTTGATCGAGCCGGTCGCCGCGAGCTGAGTGAAGGAGGCATTCTGCGACTCCCAATCCCTGAAGTCTCGGTATGACACTTCCCACACTGCGGTTGCCTGCTGTTCGGCGCGCTCCCACATGATGACCAGGGACTGCTGGTTCTCGACAGGAAGCGGCCGAAGCAGTACGGCGTACGCGACTGCGAAGATGGCGATATTCGCGCCGAGGCCGAGGGCCATAATTCCCGCCGCTGGAATCGCCACCGAGGCGTCTCGGCGAAAGAACCGTAGGGCGTGCATCACGCCCTCGCGGAGAAGTGACATTGCGAGGACCTCTCAGATGACATTGACATCGCGAGTGCCCGAGGTCAACCGAACTGGATCCGGGTAAGCCAAATAAGAATCGAACCCGCGAGGTGAACGACATGTTGAGCCCCGCGCATCACTCCTGATAAGTCGCCAAGGGCCGAGCGATGCCAAGCCGTCGGGATCGGACCTCACTACGGCGTTACTCGGGACCTAGCGTTCGCGCTGAGCCGCGGCGCGCCCGATCGCGCCAGCGCCGGCGGCTCCGGCGCGGTGTTAGGCGGCATTATTCGAGGAGCTGAACGGCCACAACCCGAAAGCCTATGTGGTCGTAACGGCGCTCCGGTTCGAACCGAAGTCGGAAAGCTGACCTGCAGGGCCAGCCGTCGTCGGCCCAACACCCGCCCCGGCGGACACGGGATCTTGTTGCGGAACGCTTCGCTAAGTACAAGTCGGGGTCGGTTCCACCGGGAAGTCTCGCGTGGTACCAATCCCGGCACCACTCGAAGGTGTTGCCGTGCATGTCATGCAGCCCCCAAGCATTGGCAGGGTAACTGCCGACTGGCGCGGCCCGATTGAGGGAAGGCCCCTGCTCGGCGCCGTTGTACGATTTCCCCTTGAAGTTCGCCTGTTTGCTGCTGAGCGTATTGCCAAACGCAGTGGCCGTCGTCGTTCCAGCCCGGCACGCGTACTCCCACTGTGCTTCGGTCGGCAACCGGAACTCCCAATTCTTCGGGAGGGCGCCGGATTGCCGACCGTGTTCCGTGAGCCTTTGGCAGAATGCTTCGGCCTCCGCAAAGTTGACGTTGCCAACGGGGAAGTCATCACCCCCGGGCAACTCCGCCGTGAGTTCCCCTGGCAGTTTTCCGATGACCCGGTGCCACTGACCCTGCGTCGTCTCGTACTTCGCCGTCCAGAAGCCTGTGGTGAGGGTCACCTCGACCTGATCTTCTCCCGGTCGCCGTTCGAGTTCGCCGGGCGGGCTTCCCATGACGAACCGGCCGGGAGGACACCAGCAGACCGTGATCGTGTCGATTTCACGCTCCTCGCCTGGCTTCCTACCGCGGAAGGACGAAGGCGACTCCTGGCCGAACACCGATCTGGATGCCGCTGCCACCGCGGTCGCCAATGTACCGAGGAGTAATGACCGCCGGGTCATTCGGTTGCCGCCCCCTTCCAGACTGTCGCCAAATAAGGATTCCCGTTTCTGCCCGGAAACAGCTGCCCGTCTAGACAGTCCGCGTTTCAGCCGCGACGGCTCATGATCGCACCGGCCGCCGTCGGCTGCAAACGCCTGATGCCGGCGGCGCCCACGGCCGTTCGACAATGATCCAGACCTCACCCGCCCTGAAGGTCGTGCCGGGGCCATGCTGCACACCCCTCGAAGCGAGCCTTCATCGGGTTGTCATCCGACAGGACGATTGATCAACCCGTCGACTCTGGACCTCGCATCGGGTCATGAAATCTCTTCCACCGCTCAATCATCAGGACCACCGGCGTTACGCGCGCCAGTGCACCCGGGTGGCGAGAGAATGTCAGGGGAAAGGTTAAGCGTGCAGTTCCTGTTTCCCTCAACGCGATCTGGACGTCGGTATTCTGCGCGACCTTGGCAGTGATCGCCGCGGCTAGGAGACCCTCGTGCTCCAGTGAGTGGACCGAGATGTGCTTTCCGCGATACACGAACGTGGCGTCGCGATGTCGACGAGCGAAACGCCGGGCTTCCAGTGCCGGGGCGACAGCGCATTCTCCCCTCTCGGGAGTGCCTTCCGGAAACTTGAGCGGCTCGTAAAAGCTATCAACACAGGAAAAGCCTTCACCATCGAGGATGAACGGTGTCGGCGCGGCGTTGCACAGCAGGTTGAACTCGACCCACTCATAGCGAGGCCCCTCGGGTCGGCCTTCGCGACCTTCCCAGGCCAGCGCGCCAAGTGCCGACAACTCGCGGACCTCGCCTGGATCGTTGGACCACAGAACTCCCGCGCCGGTGTCGTCGGGGATCATTCGATCTCGAATGATCTCGGCGATAGGAATCACACGCAGAGAGCGCCAATCGAAGTTCATCGATCTTGTGGACGGCCGGCTAACGTCGTGCCGCTCAGCCGCGAGCGGCAGTCACGGATGTTCCGAATGACCGCCCCGGGCCGCACCGCGCGTCGGCTGCCAGCGGCATGTTAGACGGTCTGCTTCGTGTTTGAATCGCTTTAATCGGCGGCTGATGCCGGATGAGTATGCGTGTGATGACCTGCGCGTGTCCAGAAGCCAAGCCGGTCGGACGTCTCCAAGGCTCACGAGCGTTGCAGACGCTTGGGTGCACGTCCACAGAGTGGAACTGTTGAAAAGCTGTTTCGGCGCACGTAACGCTTTCGCCAAAAGGCGACTGCCCTGCGGTTCCCCGGCGGCCTGCGTGCGCCGACGCCCTTAGTTGCCCCGAAGAATGCCGGCGAGATCCTCACGGATTCCAGAACGCGTCGAGAGGAGAACTGCCACGGCCGCTGGCACGACAACCATTGAAGCTGCCGCGAGGTACACCGCAGGCTGCCGATCCTGAACCGAATAGACGAGGGGCTCGATGAACCGGCTCAGAGACCATGCTGCTACAGCACCCGCAGCCAGACCGGTCGCGAGCGCCGCGAGTTCGGGTCGCGCGGCGATCCATTGAAGGTGTAGGGGCGAAGCGCCGAGGATTGCACGGAGAGCGAGTTCCTGTCGACGATCCGCAACCCGTCGAGAGACGACGCCGTGCATCCCGATCACGGTCAGTAGCAGCGCGGTGACTCCGAATACCGCAGACACGAGCGCAATCAGACGCCGCGTCGATGAGGTTCGGTCCATGAGATGCCGGACACTGCACGGTTTACACGATCCTCCACGACAGCGAAAGCGCGGTGAACGCCGCAGACGTCGCGGCTGAAGCACCGCAAGCTGTTCGCGGCTGAGCGTCAGCACCGATCAACGGCCGGCGCCAGAGGTGAGATCAAGGCATGCCCTGCAGCGCGAATCATCCTCGGTCGGAACTGCTCCGCGAGATCGGTCGGCGATCGGCTTCATGCTGATTTCCTTTGCGGCCGAACGCGTTCTGGTCCGACGCCTGGGACCGAGCGCCCCGAGCAGCGTGCAGAGATGCACGCGCGATAGACTGGCCGTATGGCCAGATACCACGTTGCTCTGTGGCGGGTTGCACGGCGTAGCACGAATCTGCCGGATTACGTTCCATCGACGCAGGTCGAAGCGGCGAACGATATGGAGGCTCGCGCGCTCGCTCTGGACGATTTCAGGCGAACGGGAGCAGCATTCGGGGTAGACAGTCGCGTCTACGCCAAGTTGTCGATCGGCGACTTGGATACCGACGAGCAGGATCTCCCTGACGACGGCGCGCAGCAGTCCTCCGTGGAGGACGTTGTCCGCTGGGCGCAATCGAAGGGTCGCACGTTTGTCAATGCGAATGGGCTCGAATGGCTCCTTACGTTGGAGTAATCGGTTCGAGATCAACGTCGTGGGTTGGTTCAGCGGGCCCGCCTATCTAGTCGCGACATCGGTTTGGCGGGGCTGCAATCATAAACACGCAGGACGTCGTCGGCTGCGCCAGGACGTTTGTGCGCGACTTCGGCTACCGAAGCGCCCTCGACCGAGACGTTGACTGCGACGTGGCGCCTGTGCTTCAGCGTCGGCATGGGGAACGTCTTGGACACGAACCGACAGCAGCAAGTGCTGGCGCTCGGCCGACTGGGATGGCCGCTCCGCCGCATTGAACGAGAGACGGGCGTCCGTCGGGACACCGCCAGCGCCTATCTAAAAGCGGCCGGTATCGCCGTCAGTGGACGAGGGCGACCAGGCGAAGGAAAGGGAAAACCGGCCATTACCGGAGAGGTGTCCACCGACTCTCCGCCGGCGTCGATACCGGGCCTTTTTTGTTTCCGCTACCTAGTAGCTACAGCACCGTCCGGGGACGCTACGCGCCAGCGCGTTTTCCGGATTCATCGGTCTGCGTGATCCGCTCCCAGAGCAGTGGGTCGGGGCCCTGCACAGACGCCAGCATTGTCGCCGTCAGCGTTCCGGCCATCCCTCCGACAATCAGCGCGATCCCGCCCACGACGTCAGCGGTCCCGCCGTCGAGGAACGTCCCGCCAAACGCCGAAGTCATACAGCTCGAAGCAGCCACGATGTAGACGGGTAAGTGTTTGGATTTCAATGCTTTGCTCCAGATGGTTCGGAAAGCGGAGTATCTCACATGCCTGTCGCCGAAACCGAGGACTGGGAAGGCTCCGAACCTCGGCGCTCCACGAGGTGGTAGGAGCCGCCCGAGTTTCGGGATGGCCGGTAGATCGGACCGCCCCGCGTTCGCTCAGGCGTCGAGGCCGTGATCGGGATCATGGCTGTCGTGCGGAGTTCTGGGCACCGCTTAGGGGCGGGCGGCGATTCTGACCGGTCGCGGGCCCGAGGATCCGGCGCTCATCGCCCCTGCGCTCGCGGAGGAGTAAGGCCGAAGGTGGTGGCGACTCCGAACGTGTCGTGCTCGCGCACGAACGCGCCCGCAGCGCCGGTAGTCAATCGACCGCGCTGTGCCTGCGCTAGGCTTCAGGTTGCCAGCTCTGAAGGCGAATGAGGGGCGACGAGCGGGACGGGACGAGAACCTGAAGAAGATTCTGAGCGTTTTCCAAGTTTGTGGCAGACGGCACGTCCCCAGAGCGGCGGCGTTCCGACGAACGAACCGAATCCCGAGAAGCGCTACAGCCCTGCGGTGTGCCTTGGCAGTAAGGTGGAAAAAGTCACCGGCTCACCGGACCCGAAGCACATTTCGACGTCGTACGTGGAACGTCAGAACCTCACGATGCGCATGTCAATGCGCCGATTCACCCGCCTGACGAATGCGTTCAGCAAGAAGCTGGAGAATCACGCCGCAGCCGTCGCGCTCTATTTCATGTATTACAACTTCGGCCGGGTGCATCAGACGCTCCGTGTGACGCCAGCGATGCAGGCCTGAGTCGCTGCACACGTATGGAGCATCGAAGAAATCGTGGCGCTGATCGAGTAAGTTACGATTGCGAATCGATAACGCGGCCTCGTAACCAAGTTCTCAGGCGGAGGGGAGGCAATGATGGTCCGGTATATCGCCTTTGCTGTGTTACTGAGCCTGGCGCTGATCACGGTCACAGTACCGCTACATGCGGAGTGCCTTGGAAGCACGATCCCAAATGCAAAGCGTAGGGCTACCAATGTGTTTGAGGCAACTGCCACATCAATCAAGGCGTTAGAACATGGCGAATTCGTAGCTACTCTGAACGTGCATCGAGTGTGGAAGGGGGATGCCGCCAGCGAAACGACGGTCTATTTCATGCCGTCGATGAACGGCCCGGCGTTGGAGAACGGCGGTCGATTCATTTTCTTCGCTGAGCCTCTGAATCCTATTTCTCAAAAAGTCTTCGGACTTCCTGCGGATCACCCGCGCCGAAGCAATTGGATTCCGCCATGCATAGGAATGGCCCGACCCCTCGACAGCGTGGTCAAGCAGCTTGGCCGATCCCGAAAGCCAAATGACCGTCGGATTTTTTGACGGGTTGGAAAATCCAAACTGACCCACTACTTGCCGCCCGCCTATGTCATCCCGCCGAGGGTGTGCGGATTAGAATGGTTGTTGAGACGTACAACGATCGATCAATAGCTAGGAGGGACATTGGCGAAGAGAGCACGTGTAGATCCTGAGTTTGCTCGTTACGCGCTGTCGGGCATCGAAGCAGCCATCGAGAAGATGCAGCGACAAGCGGCGGAGTTGAGGAACATCGTGGGAGCCTCGGCAGCCGGCGTGATTGCGGCTGTAGGCGGCGCCCGACGCGGGCGCCCAGTCGGAGCAACGTCCCGTGCCGCTAAGGCGGGCGACAACCTGGCATCCCCACGGGGAAACGATCAGTCGAATGCGCCCACAGTGGACCTCGGCGCAACGCCTTCACGCAAACGTACGATGAGCCCCGAGGCGAGGCGCCGCATCAGTGAAGCGCAAAAGGCGCGATGGGCCAAGCAGAAGAATGAAGGCGGAGCACAGGCGCGTAAGCGCGGACGTGATCGTGCCCAGCTATCGGGCGCTCGCCGTCGCAAGAAGCGCTAGGCAAACGCTGTCCTTACTCGGCACGAAGCGCTTTGACGGGATCGGTCCTGCTGGCGCGAAGCGCGGGAATGAGTACGCCGATCGTGGAAGTGGCCAGCAACAGACCGATGGCCGCGGTCCACGCGACTGGGTCGTAGACACTCACTTTGTACATATAGGGCTGCATGAGGCGCACCGACCACGCCGCGGCGAGAGCGCCAGCCGTCAGGCCACACAGTACGCCGGCCAGTTCCTGACGTACCACCAACCCTACGATTTGGGCCGGTCGCGCGCCGACCGCCATCCGCACGCCCACCTCGCGCGTCCGCCGGCTCGTGACGATTGCCGCCAAGCCGAGGACGCCCACGGCAGCGATCACGACGGCGGCGCCGCCGAAGCCCGCAAAAAGGAACGTCAGGAAGCTTCGTTGCCGAATCGAGTCGCCCAGCGTCGTGCCCACATCCCGAGCGCTCCGCACGCGATAGATCGGGTGGCGGGTGGCGATCAGGTTCAGCACAGATGAGAGACTGCGGAATCCGCCAGCGTTGTGCGCGATGAGTACGTTGACTAGCGACGGTGAAGGGTCCGCGAACAGCGGGTAGTACAGCGAGCCGTCCGGGTCGATATCGAGCGCGAGATATCGCGCGTCCGGGACGACGCCGATGACGTCGAATCGCTGCTGCCTTCGAGTGAGTGTCTGTCCAACCGCCGAGCGGCCGGGCCAATAATCGCGGGCGACCCGGTCGCTCACGAGCACGACCGGCGCGGCCCCGTCGAGCTCATCCTCGGTCGGCAACCGGCCGACCAGCGGACGGATGCCGGTTGCTTCGAAGTATCCCCGTGTAACGCCAACGCTTTCGATGTTGCTCGTCTCAACAACGCCGGCTGGGGCGTCGAAGCTGCTGCCACGCACTGCACGCTGCAAGAGCAGGAGGTTCGATCCTCCTGCCGCCCCCACGTCGGGCAACCCGCCGAGATCGTCCAAGAGGTCTGCGATGTGAGCCCGAGACTCGTCAGCGCGACTGCTCAGCCAGATGTTCGTCGTCTGGCTGACGCGATACCCCGGATCTTCCCGCCATACGCGTACAAGGCTCTTCGCGACTAGCACGCCGCCGAGCGACATCAGCAGCGCAAGTGAAGGCTCGCACACGGGACGCTATCGGTGATATCCGCCACGTCTTCCTGGATGCGGATCGAGACGGACAGCAAGTGCTGGCGGCCATTGGCGCTCGGCGTGACCTGCCAGCACCGTCCTACGTTCTGCACTCGTCGCCGAATCGCCTGCACGTCCTCTGGCGCGTCACTGGCTTCACGCGTGAGAGCGTCGAAGCCTTGCAAAAGCACCTCGCGCGAGAGTTGAAGACCGACAAGGCCGCGACTTCATGTGCGCAGACGACGCGGATGCCAGGCTTCTTCAACCACAAGTACCGGCCCGCGCCCATGGTTGTGGCTCAGTACGGGTCCACGAAACGCGTGTTCAGTCCAGTCGACTTTCCGGCTGCGCCTCCAACGACCGTCGCACTGGCGCCGCCCGGTTCCAAACCGCATCGCTCGTCCACGGAGATAATTGTGGTCGAACGAGCCCGACGCTACCTGGCCGCGGTACCGCCAGCAGTGGCGGGACGCCACGGCGACGCGGACACGTTCCGTGCCTGCTGCCGTCTCGTACGAGGATTTGCCTTAGGGGACGAAGATGCTCTGGTTGTCCTCAGCGAATGGAACCGCCGGTGCGAACCGCCCTGGTCTGAGGAGGAACTCAGGGTCAAGATTCAGGGTGCGCGGCGCTACGGTCGCGAGGCCATCGGAGGCCTCCTTACAATGGAGCTATCCGCTGAGGTCGAGCCGCTGAATGGACGTCGGCAACGCTTCCTCCAGCTCGATCGACACCGGGCCACGCCGTTGTCGGAGATCGACCATCCGCAAGCCCACCCACAGTGCCGCCGCGCAGGAAAGGAGAGTCGCCGTGCCGCCCGTGCTTCCCAATGCAAGCCGCTCAACTGATGCGAATCCGAACGTCACGAACAAAAACGCCAACACGTAGATCGGGCCGAGTGCTTTCAGATTGCCAGTTGGCTCGTAGCTGGAGGCGAACGGCACCTTACGAAAGCCAAGCAGCAACACATCCAGGAGGACAAGGGCCATCAACACGCCACATCCGAAATGTCCTAGTCCAACGCGCGATCCTAGTACCCAGACATGCAATGGAAGCAACGCCACTAAAATAGGGAGGACGACCCCTACGAGCGCTGCGCGCTTGACTCCGACGAAGTATGGACGCTCGTCGCCTGGCCAAGCCAAGTGAAAAGCCCAATTCGCTGGCAAGGACGCCGGGACACGTAGAG
>JACDDJ010000694.1 GCA_013817065.1 Acidobacteriota bacterium | reverse complement strand
TCCTGCGGCCGTCCGAGCTGAACGTATCCGTGGCCGAACAGCGTCAGCCATCGCACCTGCGAAGAAACGTCGCCGTTCGTCTGTGCAACCTTGAGAGCCTGACCGAGTCCGATCACGCTGGCTCCCACGTCGCCCTGCAGGAACGCCACCAGCCCCAACTCTCCTTTGGCACGGTTCGCCCATGCAGCGTCACCCAGCTTCTCGGCAATGGTTTGCGCTTCGCGCCAAGACAGGGCAGCCAGGGAAGGATCGAGATCCTGGTCGGGCTCCCCCTTGATCACCAGAGTGCGCAGCCGCAGCCGCTCGTCGGCTTGGACGAGAGGATGTTCGAGGTACTCCGCAAGGCGCGCCGACACTTCGGCCACGGGCAGTCGAGGGAGCTGCCCACGCAAGACGCTGATCTGGGCGTAGAGAACGTTGCGATCATCGCCGCGCGACGCGAAGATTCTCTCGGCTTCCGCGTAGAGCGGTTCCGCAGCACCCCAGGCCCGAAGCCATGCGAGGCGATCCGCTTCCTGGATTAGTTTTGTGGCGTCAGAGGAAGCCTGTTTCATGAAGACAGGCTGCGCCGAACTGCCAACGATGGCGAGAAAGAACGCCGCGGCCCAGAGCGCTATTGCCATGCGCAGACTCGTCAGATCCCTGCTGGGGCCTTCACCCTACCAGCGACCCGGAAGGTCGCGCAAGCTCAGGTGTTATGGAGGGAAACGAGTTCGGCTTGATGAAACGAACAGACGGCGGGCGGTCGGAGGGCCGTCGACCCGCGCTGCCAGTTGTGGTGGTTGACGGGTTCGGCCTTGCGGGCGTGTTACCGCTCGTCGGGGGACCGCCTTGCTATTTGCGATCCCTCAGAATCTGCGTTACTTCCTTCTTGTTGAGAGCTGTTTGTGACAGCAGATAGGCGTCGATCGCGCGGCGAATCTGCTCGCTGGGCGTTGCGCCCGTTCGCCGTTCAATCTCCCGCAACGCCTCCAGTCGTTCCGGCTCAATCATCACGTTGAACCGATACTTGGGAGACATCTCCGTCAGCGTATGTATAGTGGCATATGATGTCAAGCACCGGTTCGGCGCGGATGCTCGGTCCAAGTGACCTCGCCTGTCACGCCACTGGCCAAAGATCACCCAAGGAATCTTGTTGGCCAGAGGGTCCCCCAAGCCGCGAGCCGTCGCCTTGTCGGGCCAGAGTCGGCATGCGGTAACCTAGCATCAGCGGCTGATGTTGGCCGTGCCATCCTGCGGTGCAGCCGCCTCTCTTGGTTCACGCACAGAATGAGCAAACTCGAAGATCTTCGAACAAATGCGTCCGTAAAGGGCATCCTGCCGGACGCCCTCGTGACGGTCGTGAGTACCCAGTGGTACGGTTCCGAGGCGCTCGAACTGACCTACAAGACGGCAGCTGGCCGCGTCGCGAACGAGCTGTTGTACCGCCACGACGAGCCTCGTATCGAAGTTGTGGAACAGGGCCGCCCTTGGAGCTTCGATGGTGACGGCGCCCTTTTTCGATTGGTCTCGGAAGCCCACCGGATACGCCTCGCTCATCTCTTCGACCCGCTGCTCGCCGTGCACACCTCGCTGATCGAGCCGCTGCCTCACCAGATCACTGCCGTTTATGGGGCGATGTTGCCTCGGCAGCCCCTCAGATTCTTGCTGGCCGACGATCCCGGAGCCGGCAAGACCATCATGGCCGGCCTGTTGATCAAGGAGTTGATCGCGCGAGGCGACCTCCAGCGGTGTCTGATCGTGTGTCCGGGCATGCTCGCCGAACAATGGCAGGACGAGTTATACCGACGCTTCAACTTGCCGTTTGAAATCCTCACGAACGACAAGCTCGAAGCGGCACGGACGGGCAACTGGTTCTTCGAGACCAACCTGGCAATCGCCCGCCTGGACAAGCTCTCGCGCAATGAAGACGTGCAGGCCAAGCTCGCCGTGCCGGATTGCCGCTGGGATCTCATCGTGTGCGACGAGGCGCACAAGATGTCAGCGACGTTTTTTGGCGGGGAGATCAAGTACACGAAGCGGTACAAGCTCGGACAGCTCCTGTCGACCCTCACGCGCAACTTCCTGTTGATGACCGCCACACCGCACAACGGCAAGGAGGAAGACTTCCAGCTGTTCATGGCACTTCTCGACGGCGACCGGTTCGAGGGGCGATTCCGTGACGGCGTCCACGTAGCGGACGTTTCGGACCTAATGCGGCGAATGGTGAAGGAGAGCTTGCTGAAGTTCGACGCGACGCCGCTGTTCCCAGAGCGTATCGCGTACACCGTTCCGTACCAGCTCTCGACTGCGGAGGCACAACTCTACACGGCCGTCACCGACTACGTCCGCCAGGAATTCAACCGCGCCGAAGCACTTCAGAATGACAAGCGCGCCGGCACCATCGGCTTTGCGCTCACCATTCTGCAGCGCCGCCTCGCGTCCTCACCGGAGGCGATCTACCAGTCGCTCCGTCGTCGCAAGGAGCGGCTTGAAAAACGTCTGCGAGAGGAAGAGCAGCTCCAGCGCGGCGCGCTGGCGGGACTCGATGCGACGGCAACCTTGCCGGCCATGACGGACGAGGATATCGAGGACATCGAGGACTCGCCCGATGCCGAGCAGGAGCAGCTCGTTGAAGAAGTCGTCGATCAGGCGACGGCCGCTCGTACCATCGTTGAACTTCAGGCTGAGATCGAGACGTTGAAGCGCTTGGAGGCACTGGCGCTCGCAGTAAAGCGCGGTGGCGAGGACCGCAAATGGCGGGAGCTAGCGAGTCTTCTTAGTGAAATCTTCGCCGTCGCTCCGCAGGCTCCTGCCGCTGGAGAGATGACGTCCACGATAACGGCCTCCGCCGCGGGAGTGGCTTCGTCGCCGACGCAAAAGCTCGTGATCTTCACGGAACAACGGGACACCCTGAACTACCTCGAACAGCGCATCACCACCTTGTTGGGCCGGAAGGACGCCGTGGTCG
>JACDDJ010000105.1 GCA_013817065.1 Acidobacteriota bacterium | reverse complement strand
GTAGTAGGTGTCGATGATGTGCTTCGCGATCGATGCGCCGTAGTAACCGTGCTCGGCGTGTTCCGCGAAGATCGCCCCGGCAATCACTGGATTGTCGCGCGGCGCCATGAACACGAACCAGCCGTGATCGCGCGCTTCGCGCCTCCCGGCGAGGCGCCTCTGATTCTCGAGCGACATATTCGGCTGGGCCGTACCGGTTTTGCCCGACACGTCGCGGCCCTCGATGCGGGCGCGACCGGCGGTCCCGGCGCCGTTGACCGCCATCCACAGGCCATCGTGAACCGCCTTCACGGTTGACGGCTTCATCGTGGTCACCGACTGGGGCGCGGGTGTGGGGGCCGGTTCCCATCCTTTGCCGCGATCGACCGCCTTGAGTACGTGCGGGGTGTAGCGGGTGCCGCCGTTGGCCACCGTCATCATCATCACCGCAAGCGAGAGCGGCGTGACGTTGACCTGCCCCTGTCCGATCGCAACCGAAATCGTCTCACCCGGATACCACGGCTCGTTGCGGACCCGCCGCTTCCACTCGCTCGACGGCATCAGGCCCGTGACTTCATTGGGCAGATCGATGCCATTGCTGCGTCCGAGCCCGAGCGCCGTGGCCCACTTGTGGATCCGGTCAACTCCCAGCATCTGACCGAGCGTGTAGAAGTAGACGTTGCAGGACTGCTCGATGGCGCGGCGCATGTCGACGCTGCCGTGACCGCCTCGCTTGTGGCACATGAACGTCCGCGTGTAGAAAAACTTCCCGCCGGTGCAGTTCACCCGGAAGTCCGGGGTCGCCACGCCCTCTTCGAGCGCGGCTGTCGCCACGACGATCTTGAAGGTCGACCCCGGTGAGTAGGTGCCCTGGAGCGCCCGGTTCTGCAGCGGCTTCTCCTTGTTCGTCTGGAGCGCGTTCCACTTCGCACGGGAGATGCCGATGGCAAAATCATTGGGATCGTAGGCCGGCAGGCTCAGGAGGCTGAGGATCTCACCCGAGCGTGGGTCCAGCACCACCGCGGCGCCGTTATAGGGCTCTTTGGCGTTCACCATCCCGAAGTGGCGGAAGGCGTCCTCGGCGGCCCTCTGAACGTCGGCGTCGATGGTCAACTGCAGCGGCGTGCCGACGTCGGGCACGTCCATCCCCAGATCTCGCAGCTCGCGGCCACGGCTGTTCACGATCATCCGCTTCATGCCTTCGACGCCCATCAGCAGGGTGTTGTAAGCCTGCTCGAGCCCGGACTGACCAATGATGGCGCCGGGCGGGAGCTCCTTGTATTCCGCGCGCTGCAGTTGCGCCTCGGACACCTGGCCGACGTAGCCGAACACGTGCGCGGCGAGCTTGCCAGAGTAGCGCCGTGTCGGAACAGGGAGATCCTCGACGCCCGGCAACTCGAGGCTTCGAGCTTTGACCGCCGCGAGCTGTGCGTCCGTCGCGTTCTCGATCACGATGATCGGGCGATATGGGGGGTCCCGGCGGCGGCGCTCGACGGTCTCCCGCAGCCCTGCGAGGTCGACGCCGGTCGCCGCGGCGAGCTCCCGCAGCGTGCGATCCATGTCGTTGACTCGCTCGCGGTGCACCACGATGTGCGTGATCTCCTGGTTCTGGACCAGCACGTCCCCATTCCGGTCAAACAGCAGACCGCGTGGGGCGGGCAGCGGCACGCGCTGCATGTACTGGTTGTCGGCGATCTCCCGGAACTGCGCATACTGCGCGATCTGGTAGTACCAGAAGCCAACCGCGAGCGCCGCGAACGTGACGGCGAGCAGGTACTGGATCACGCTCAGTCGTTGCGTGAGGCTCCGTCGATCGTCTGCCGGGATTGGTGCCGCCATTTAGAACCTTCTTCTTCCAAAAATCGAGCGCCGGGCCTCACGCCTCTGCATCATGCCAGGGGCGCCTTCGACGATCTGGAACGCGAGAATGCCGATCACCGCGTTCAGGGCCGCCTGCGTCAAGACGCTGCGATACCCGAACTGGAACGCCTGCCCCTCAACGAGCGAATGCAGGCCTTGAAAGCACAGCTCGTGCAGAAACGTCGCACCCACGAACATCACGAACCGTGGGATCGGCTGCGAGACGATGAACTGCGCACCCAGGACCCCGACCATGAATCCGACCAGCGTTTTCGACAGCCCGCCGATGCCCACGATCGAGCCGGCAATCGCGTCCTGCGCCAGCCCGCCGGCGGCGCCCGCGAGAAGCCCCGTCAGCGCCCCCATCGAGAGGGCGATGTAGACGACCGCTATGAGTACGAAATTGACGTATGACCCCGCCTCGAGCGACAGACCGGCGACCGTCGTCTGCAGCAGCAACGCCACGACCAGCGCCGCGAGAACGATGATCCCTTTCACTTCCGCGCCCCGGGCGGCGCCGGGGCCTCATCCTCAACCGTCGCCGGCCTCGGTGGCACCAGCACGACCAGCACTTCCTCGAGGCTGTTGAAATCTATCGCGGGCCTGACAGCAACCGTCCAGTAGAGGCCGCGCCCCGACTCCTTGCCTTTCTCGAGCGTCTCGATCCAGCCGATTGCATAACCCTTCGGGTAAATCCCGTCGATCCCGGAGCTGACGACGAGATCCCCAACCTTGATGTCGGCCAGTTGCGAGACCATCTCCAGCGCGAGCGGCGGTTGCCCGGCGGCCCCGACGATCAAGCCGCCGTCCCGCGTACGTTCGACAAGCGCGCCTGCAGCCGCGTTCCGGTCGATGATCAACTGCACCCTCGCGGCGTGCGCGGCCGGAGAGCCGATCACGCGCCCGACGATGCCCTTCGGGCCGATCACCGCCATGCTCGGCTGGACCCCGTCGGCGGTCCCGCGGTCGATCGTGATCTCGCGGATACCTGGCGTCGCATTCGGATTGCCGCCAATCACCTCCGCCGCGATCGTGGGCAAGGGCCCCGCCTGTTTCAGCTCCAGGAGTTCGGTCAGCTTGGCGGTCCGCGCCGCCAGGGCCCGCTGCTCCTGCAGCCGCACCTCAAGATCCGCCAGCTGCTGCTTCAACGCCTGGTTCTCGTCGCGTGCGCCCCGCAGCTCGGCATAGTTGCTCCAGACGTCGCGCACGCCCCGCACGCCCGATGAGGTCACGCTCTGGACGCGCGAGAACGCTCCGAACGACACCGCCTGCAGAACGCGGACCCCGGAACGCGTCTGCACCTGCGCGGACACAAGCAGGACCTGCGCGATCATCACGCTGAAAAAGATCCAGCCGGTCCGTTGCCGAATGTCTAACAAGATCAGTCGATTGAAATCTTGCGGAGCAGGTTGAAGTCCGACAGCATTTTGCCGGCGCCGAGCACGACCGAGGACAGCGGGTCCTCCGCCATCGCCAGCGGCAAGCCCGTCTCTTCGCGCAGTCGCTTGTCGAGGTTCTTCAGCAGCGACCCGCCGCCTGTCAGGACGATGCCGCGGTCGACGATATCGGCCGACAGTTCCGGCGGCGTGCGCTCGAGGGCAACGCGGACGGCGTCGACGATCACGTTGACCGTCTCGGCGAGCGCCTCGCGGATTTCCTCGTCCGTGATGGTGATCGTCTTCGGCACACCCTCGATCAAGTGCCGTCCCTTGATCTCCATCGTCATCCGCTCTTCGAGCGGGTAGGCCGAGCCGACTTCCATCTTGATGGCCTCGGCCGTCCGCTCGCCGATCAGCAGGTTGTAGGTCTTCTTGACGTACTGAATGATCGCGTCATCCATCTCGTTCCCGGCGACGCGCACCGCCTTGCTGTAGACGATGCCGGCCAGCGAGATGACGGCGATGTCGGTGGTGCCGCCGCCGATGTCGACGATCATGTTTCCCGACGGTTCGGTGATCGGCATCCCGGCGCCAATCGCCGCCGCCATCGCCTCCTCGACGAGGTAGACCTCGCTGGCCTTGGCCCGGTAGGCGCTGTCCTTGACCGCGCGCTTCTCGACCTGCGTGATCTCAGACGGCACCCCGATGACGATCCGGGGGCGGACCCACACGTTGCGGTTGTGCGCCTTCTTGATGAAGTAGGTCAGCATCTTCTCGGTGACCTCGAAGTCCGCGATGACGCCGTCCTTCATCGGTTTGATCGCCACGATGTTACCGGGCGTCCGGCCGAGCATTTCTTTCGCGTCCTTACCGACCGCCTCGATGCGACCGTTGACCTTGTTGATGGCGACGATCGAGGGTTCGTTGACGACGATGCCCTTGCCGCGCGCATAGACGCAGGTGTTGGCGGTCCCGAGGTCGATCGCGAGATCGCTCGAGAAGAGTGAGAACAGGGATCTAAGGCTCAAATGTCGCTCCCGGCTACGTGAATTCCGTTCTTGCCGCGCTCTTTCACCCGGTACATGGCCATGTCGGCCGCCTGAATGAGCGCTTCGACTGTGGCGGCGGCATCCGGCAGCGTGGCTACGCCCACCGAGGCCGTCAGCCTGATCTGCAGGTTGTCGCCCTGTAAAAACGAGTGCGCCTCGATCCGCTCGCGGACGCGTTCTCCGACCGCGGTCGCACCCTCGGTGCCGGTGTCGGGCAGGACGAGTGCGAACTCGTCGCCGCCATACCGCGCGACCATGTCGGTCTCCCGCGCGCTCGCGCGGATCACAGCTGCGGCCTCGACCAGGGCACGGCTCCCGAACAGGTGGCCGTGCGTGTCGTTGATCGTCTTGAATCCATCGAGATCAAGAAAGAGCAGCGACAGCGGACGACCATTGCGCGATGCGCGTTTGGTTTCCCGCCGCAACACCTGCGCGAGAAACCGTGAGTTATAGAGCGACGTGAGATCGTCAGTGACCGAGAGCGCCTCGGCGCGCTGGACGCGAAGCGCGTTGTCCAGGGCGATCGCGCCCGGCTCGATCACGCACTGCAGTGCCGCCAGGGCGGCGCTCGAGAGTTTCGGTCGCTCGCTCGAAATCCGGCGGTCCAGCGCAACCAGCGCGCCCACGGTACGGCCGCGACACGCGAGCGGAAACGCAATCACGGCAACGGGCCCGGCGCCTGGAACGTTGCGATCCTGCGACAGATCCGCCGACGCGAAGTACGATCCAGAGCGGACGACGAGGCGCGCCACGCCCTGGGCGGTCGGCTCCACTTTCGCGGTCAGTCCGCGCGCCGCAACCGGCCGGAGGCCGCTGCCCTCCTCGGCTGCCACGATCAACCAGGCGCCGGCCGGCACCCAGGAAGACAGGCGGCTCAACATCGCTTCGGCTACGCGTCCGGGATCGAGGCTGGCATTGACGGCGCGGAGCATCTCGGCAAGCACGTCGGCTCGCGCCAGCTGCCGCCGCAGCGGCACCTGGCACAACCGTAAACGCGCGGCGAGATCCGGGGAGGCGGGCAGCTGGCTGGACACGCCTGCTGACGTCGCCACACTGGCTCTCCTCGTCGTCCTTTTCGGGGCACGCCGGGCGCGAAGCTGCCGGCCAGTCCGGGTCAATCGGCTCTGCGTCCCATTGGTATGACGGATGCCTCTAAGTCCTTCTATCCACCGAAAATATAGCACATTGCCCTCTGCAGAAACGTGGCATAATCAGCGTTTCCATCGCTCCCCAACCGAGGCTCTGAACCCATGACGATGCTCGACAGGATGCGCCGCCATAAGAACTGGCTCAAGTGGAGCCTGGCTCTGGTGGTGCTGGCCTTCATCGCTCTTTACATTCCCGCAACGAACAACTCCGCCAACGGCGCCGGTCTCAACGACGCGCTCGCGACGGTCGAAGGCAGCGACGTGACGGTCGGCCAGTTCCGGAAGGCCTACGCCCGCCAGATGGAGGCCTACCGCTCTGCGTACGGCGCCAACATGGACGAGCGGCTGCTCCGCCAGCTCCAGATCGACCAGCGCATCGTCCAGCAACTGGTCGAGGAGGAGGTCTCGATCGCGGAAGCGCGCCGCCTCGGCATCAGCGCCACCGATGAAGAAGTCAAAGGCCGCATTCTGGCGATCCCCTCGTTCCAGGAAAACGGTCAGTTCATCGGCTATGGCCGTTATCGGCAGATGTTGCAGATGCAGAACCCGCCGGTGCGCGAGTCGGACTTCGAAGAGCAGGTCCGCCGCAGCATCACGGTCGAAAAGCTGCAGGCCGCGCTCACGAACTGGATCAGCATCCCTGACGCCGAGATCGAAGCCGAGTTCCGCAAGCGGAACGAAAAGGTCAAGCTCGCGGTGGTGAACTTCCCCGCCGACAAGTTCCGCGAAGGGATGCAGGCCTCCGACGACGAAGTCGCCGCCTCGTTCGAGAAGAACAAGGACACCTACCGGATCCCCGAGAAGCGCAAGGTGAAGTACGCGCTGCTCGACGTCCAGGCAATCCGCGAGCGCACGACGGTGGCGCCGCAGCAGGTCCAGCGGTACTACGAGGACAACGCGCAGCAGTACTCGACGCCCGAGCAGGTGCGCGCCAGCCACATTCTGCTGAAGACCGAGGGCAAGAACGAGGCGGACGTGAAGAAGCTCGCGGAGGAAATCGCCGCCAAAGCGAAAGGCGGCGCCGACTTCGCCGCGTTGGCCAAGCAGTATTCCGAAGACGAGAGCAACAATCAGAAGGGCGGAGATCTCGACTTCTTCAGCAAGGGCGCAATGGTCCCCGAGTTCGACCAGGCGGCGTTCGCGATGCAGCCCGGCCAGGTGAGTGACCCGGTCAAGACCTCGTTCGGCTATCACGTGATCAAGATGGTCGAGAAGCGAGCCGCAACGTCCAAGCCGCTCGCCGAAGTGCGGGCGCAGATCGAGGATCAGCTGAAGTGGCAAGGTGCGCAGGACGAAGCCCAGCGCACCGCGGATGAAGTGACCGGCCAGCTCAAAGCTCCCGCCGATCTCGACACCGTTGCCAGGCCGCGCGGATTCACTGTCTCCGAATCGGGATTTTTCACACGCGAGGAGCCGATCGCCGGCTTGGGCATGGCGCCGGCGGCTGCCGAGCAGGCCTTCACGCTCGCCGACGGCGCAGTCAGCCCCGTGATCCGCACGCCCCAGGGATTCGTGTTCCTGACCGTCACCGGCAAGCAGGATCCATACGTGCCGAAGCTCGAGGAGGTCAAGCCGCGGGTGCGCGACGATGTGCTCAAGCAGAAGGCGATTGAAGCCGCGCAGCAGAAGGCCAGTGCCCTTGCGGCGCAGCTGAAGTCAGGGAACTTCGAAGCCGTCGCCAAGGCTGCGGGCCTCGAGGCAAAAACCACCGATCTGATTGGACGCGGTGCCCCCATCGCCGACGCAGGGGTGAGCCCGGCCATCGACGCGGCCGCCTTCGGCATGGAGGCTGGTGCGGTCAGCAACCCGATCATCACCGACAACGGCGCCGTGATAGTGAAGGTAATCGAGAAGAACGCGCCCACGCCAGCCGAGATCACGGCCGGCAAGCAGCAGATGAAGGACGAACTCGTGAACGAACGCCGGGGTCGCTTCTACGCGTCCTACATGGGCAAGGCGCGCGAGCGGATGAAGGTCCAGATCAACACGCAGCTCCTGGCGCAGCTGACGCAAGGCACCTAGCACGTTCGACGTGCTAGGTCCTACGTGCGATGTGCTGTGCGACGTGCTACGTGCGACGTGCTGTGCGACGTGCTGTGCGACGTGCTGTGCGACGTGCGAAGTGCCGTGCAACGGGCGAAGTGCCGTGCGACGGGCGAAGTGCCGTAGGACGGGCGAAGTGCCGCGCAACGTGCGGCGGCACTTGGCACCTGAATTTGCACGTAGCACGTAGCACAGCACGTAGCACCTAGCACGTCGGACAGCACGTCGCACGTAGGACCTAGCACGTCGAACGTCTCTATCTGACAAACACGTTGGGCATGATGGCGAGGGGCTCGCCGCGTCGGAAGACGCGCAGCGGTGCGGTGAGCGCCTCGACCGCCTTGCCATCCCGGACGCCCAGCACCATCCGCAGCAGCGAGCTGCCTTCGACGCCGAACGGCGCCTGCACTAATTCGTAAAACGACTTCGGCTGCGGATAGGTGACGATCTCGACTTCCGCGTCGGGGTCGATCTGGGCGCGCGTTTTTGCGATCGACAGGGCGCGCTGCAGTCCGCCGAGCTCATCGACCAGGCCGAGGTCCTTGGCCTGCTGCCCGGTCCAGACGCGGCCCTGGGCGATGGCGTCGATGCGTTCGGGAGTGATCTGGCGCCCGGCCGCGGCCTTCTCGACGAACGCGTCGTAGGTGGCCTGCATCTGCTCCTGGACCTTCGCCCGTTCCTCGGGCGAGAACGGACGCGCCGGTGAGTACAGGTCCGCGTAGCGACCCGCGGTCACGCTCTCCATGTTCATCCCGAGCTTCTGCAGGGTGCCGCCGATGGCAAACTTGATCATCACCACACCGATCGACCCGGTCAGCGTCGCCGGCTGGGCGACGATCTGGTGCGCCGGCATCGCGATGTAGTAGCCGCCGGACGCAGCGACGTCGGACATCGACGCGATCACCGGCTTGACCGCGCGCGTGAGCATCACCTCGCGCCAGATCACGTCGGAGGCGATCGCCGAACCGCCGGGGCTGTCGATCCGAATGACCACGGCCTTGATCGAGTTGTCGGCCCTGATTTTCCGCAGCGCCTCGACCATCGTTTCGGAGCCGACCACCTGCGAGCCGCCGTCGCTGCTCTGGCCGGTGCTGATCATGCCCACCGCATAGAGAACGGCGATGCGCTGTCCCTTGTTGAGGCCGAGGGACTGGGGAGAGATGCGCCGATAATCGTGATCCGCGGTAAAGCGCGGTGTGCCCTTGGCCAGACTCACCTTGTCATCGAGTTCATCCTCGTAGGCGAGATCGTCGACCAGGCCGGCACGTACCGCATCCTCAGGCAGGAACGGACCGTGGTCGATCAGCGTACGGATCTCCGCATCGGTCTTGTGACGGCCCTGCGCGAGGCCCTGGACCATCTGGTCGTAGAGACTGCGATTGAGCGACTCGGCCATCTCACGATGCGACGGGGTGAATCCCTTCTCGGTAAAGGTGTTCCCTGCTGTCTTGAAATCGCCGACGTGCAGCACGTCCGGATAGGCGCCGATCTTATCGAGCGTGCCGCGCAGGAACAGCTCGTAACTCGCCATGCCCGTCAGGTCGAGCGATGCGTGGGGCATCAGGAAGACCTTGTCGCACGCGCTGGCGAGGTAGAACTCCTGTTCGGCGCCTTGCTCGAGGTAGGCGATGATCGGCTTTCCGGAGGTACGGAAGTCGATAATCGCGTCGCGCACCTCCTGCACCTTCCCCCACAGGGCCGCGGTTCCGGCAGGCCTGATGATGATGCCGGTCACACGCGTGTCGACCTTGGCTTTCCGCAGGGCATCCACCACCGAGCGGACGGTCGGCGGCGGCTCGAAGATCTGGCCGATGACCCCGCCGGGTTCGGTCTCCTGGAGATCACCCGAGACCTTCATCAGCACGACTGAGTTACCGGCGACGGTCGGCTGCCCACCGATGAGGAGCGCCATGAAGACCAGACCTGCCGCCGAGACCATTACTGCAACACCGATAAGTGCCAGCACGAGCCAGACACCGCGACGTACTGCCACGACTTGCCTCCAGAATCCACGCGCCTGCGCGCATCTCCCGCCGCCGTCACACGGCAGGCGGGAACGTTGCTAAACCGTCCTACGAGTATAGGACCTATCGGATCAGCCTCCGGATTCCTCGGGCTCGTCCACGTACCAGGCTTCGTGGGGTGAGGCGACGCTGCAGCTCAGGCACACGGTATAGGTCCACTGCTTGACGCAGCCCGGGCAGAGCGCCGCGGTGTCGAACGTGTTCCAGACGTGCCCGCACCCCGGTGAGCAGTACCACCGATCGGTGCGCGAGGGTTCCCACGCGCAGGCCGGGCAGCGAATGCGCAGGCGCCGCAGCTTGTCGGCAAATGCGAGGTCGCCTTTCTTGGGGAAGACGAAGAGAAGAGGGATGAAGAAGATCATGTCGCTACCCTGTCGTTACAGACGACACAGTGTACGACGCCAGCGTGTAGCGTATGAAGGGGATAAACGCATTCCCCGTGGGCGGAGTAGGCACTATTAAGGAGCCTGTTTCGCCCGTATGAGATTTGATGTCGTCCTTCGTACCGCCGTGCTCGCCCTTCGGCGCAGCCTCCTTCGCACCTGCCTCACTGCGCTGGGGCTCATCATCGGCGTGGCCGCCGTCATTACCATTGTCTCGCTTGGCCAGGGCGCGCGCGCGTCTATCGAGGAAGAGGTGGAAGGTGCTGGCACCAACCTCGTCATCGTCTGTGCCGGCAACTGGACGTCCGGGGGCGTACGCCTCGGGATGGGGTCGTCCAGCAC
>JACDDJ010000693.1 GCA_013817065.1 Acidobacteriota bacterium | reverse complement strand
CCCATAGAGCGACGGACTTCGGGTTGGGATCGCAGCGCTATCTGGGCGACGGGGTGGTGACCGGGCACGGCACCATCGACGGCCGGCTCGTCTTCGTCTTCAGCCAGGACTTCACGGTCTTCGGCGGCTCTCTGTCCGAGACGCACGCCGAGAAGATCTGCAAGATCATGGACCTGGCCATGAAGGTGGGCGCGCCGATCATCGGGCTCAACGACTCCGGCGGGGCGCGCATCCAGGAAGGGGTCGTGTCGCTGGGTGGCTACGCTGACATCTTCCTGCGGAACACGCTGGCCTCTGGGGTGGTCCCGCAGATCTCGCTGGTGATGGGCCCCTGCGCAGGTGGCGCTGTCTACTCGCCGGCCATCACCGACGTCACGATCATGGTCGAGGGCACGAGCTACATGTTCGTCACCGGCCCGGAGGTCGTCCGCGCCGTGACCCACGAGGACGTTGACCGCGAGCGGCTGGGCGGCGCCTGGACACATACGTCCATCAGCGGAGTGGCACATCTTGCCGCTCCTGACGAGGCGCAGGCTCTGGCCGTGGCGCGCCGGATACTGGGACACCTGCCGCAGAACAACCTCTCCGAGTCGCCGCGCCTCGAGCCGTCAGACGACGCGGGCCGGATGGACGCTGCTCTCGACTCGATCATCCCCGACGCTCCATCTCAGCCATATGACATGCACGACGTCATCACCAGGATCGTGGACGGCGGCGACTTCCTGGAGTTGCAGCCGACCTGGGCTGCGAACATCATCGTGGGCTATTGCCGCTTCGACGGTCAGAGCGTGGGCATCGTCGCTCAGCAACCCGCCGTGCTCGCGGGTGCGCTGGACATCGATGCTTCGGACAAGGCCGCTCGCTTCGTGCGGACCTGCGATGCCTTCAACGTGCCGCTGTTGACGCTGGTCGACGTGCCGGGATTCCTGCCGGGGGTCGCTCAGGAACACGGCGGGATCATCCGACACGGCGCGAAGCTGCTGTACGCCTACGCGGAAGCGACAGTGCCCAAGATCACCATCATCACACGCAAGGCTTACGGCGGTGCCTACGACGTCATGAGCAGCAAGCACATCCGTGGCGACGTCAACCTGGCTTGGCCGTCCGCGCGCATCGCGGTGATGGGTGTGGAGGGCGCCGTCAACATCATCTTCCGCGAACGGCTGGATCAGGCCGCGGACCCCGACGCCGAACGCACGCGCTTGGCGGAGGAGTACGAGGAACGTTTCGCCCATCCCTACATCGCCGCGGCCCGCGGGTACGTGGACGATGTCATCGTTCCGTCCGAGACCAGACCTCGGGTCATCGCGGCTCTCGCCATGCTGGAGGGCAAGCGAGAGCGGAATCCGCCACGCAAACACGGCAACATCCCGCTCTGATGCGAACGCCGGGAAACGACGGTGTCTTTGCGCAAAGACGCCGCGTACGACGCGTGGAGCAGTGACCATCGCGCGCCGGCCGTTCGATCGCATCCTTGTCGCGAACCGGGGCGAGATCGCGCTCCGCATCATCCGGGCATGTCATGAAGTGGGCGCGGAGGCCGTGGCCGTCTACAGCGACGCGGACCAGGACGCGCGACACGTCCGTGCAGCGGACGTCGCCGTGCGCGTCGGACCACCACCGGCCGCCGAGAGCTACCTGCGGGCGACGGCCATCATCGAGGCCGCCCTCGCGACCGGTGCGCAGGCCATCCATCCGGGGTACGGCTTCCTGTCCGAGAACGCTGCGTTCGCTCGCGCCGTCGAAGCGGCCGGACTGGTGTGGGTTGGCCCAGCACCCGCCGTGATCGAAGCGATGGGCGACAAGCTCGCAGCCAAACGCGCCGCTGTCGATGCCGGCGTGCCGACGCTTCCGTCAGGAGACGACGTCGGCTTTCCCGTGCTCGTGAAGGCGGCCGCGGGCGGTGGCGGCAAGGGCATGCGCATCGTGACGTCTGCTGCCGACCTCCCAGAGGCGACCGCCGCGGCCAAGCGCGAAGCGGCCAGCGCGTTCGGTGACGACACCGTGTTCCTCGAACGCCACGTCCCGCGATCGCGCCACGTCGAGATCCAGATCCTCGGCGACGTCTACGGCACGCTCGTCCACCTCGGTGAGCGCGAGTGCTCGATCCAGCGCCGCCACCAGAAGATTGTCGAGGAGTCGCCATCGCCGGTCGTCGACGCCGAGATGCGTGCGGCCATGGGCGACGCCGCACTGCGTCTGGCCACAGCGATCGGCTACCAGTCGACCGGGACGGTCGAATTCCTCATCGACGACGAGACCCGTGAATTCTTCTTCCTCGAGGTCAACACCCGCCTGCAGGTCGAGCACCCGGTGACCGAGGAAGTCACGGGCATCGACCTCGTACGCGAGCAACTGCGGGTCGCCGCCGGAGAACCGCTCGGGTGGTCGCAGTCGGACGTCACGTTCTCCGGCCACGCGATCGAGGTTCGGCTCTACGCCGAGGACCCGGCGGCCGGATTTCTCCCGTCGGCCGGGACGGTCGCCGTGTTCGAGCCCGCCGCCGAACCCGCCGTACGGTGGGAGTCCGGCGTCGAGACCGGGTCCGTCGTCGGCGTCGACTACGACCCGATGCTCGCCAAGGTCGTCGCCCATGCGCCGACCCGCGCGGAGGCGGCCGGCCGGCTGGCCGTCGCGCTCGAACGGCTCCATCTCGGTGGTCTCACGACGAACCGCGACTTTCTCGCCGCCACGTTGCGGCATCCCGCGTTCCTTGACGGCGACACGACGACCGACTTCATCGAGCGGTTTGACCCGGCCAGAACGCTCGACCTCGGCGACGACGAGTTGCAGAGGATCGCCACCGTGGCCGCACTGTGGTTGCAAGGCGCGAATCGCGCCGCGGCGTCCGTCCTTGCCGACGCGCCCAGCGGGTGGCGCAACGCTCGGCTTCCCGACCAACGAGTGGCCTTGGCGTACGGCGAGCGCGTCCTTGACGTCGAGTATCGATCGCGTCGC
>JACDDJ010000692.1 GCA_013817065.1 Acidobacteriota bacterium | reverse complement strand
CCGGGGCTGTGACGTGCGGACCAGGCGCACGACGTCGCTGGCGTGTTCGGGAATTTCGTAGGGGCCGCCATCGGGCCATCCAAGGTTGACGCGCCACTCGGCCCCGAGCACGGCCCGCGCCGCTTCCGCCTCGGCGAGCCGGTCCTCGACGGTGCCGTTCGACCCCAATTCGCCCCGGGTCAGATCGCACAAACCGACGCGATGACCCCGGGAGGCGTGCAGCGCGACTGCCCCCCCGAAGCCGATTTCGATGTCGTCGGGATGGGGCCCGAAGACCAGCAGGTCAATCTTCGTCATGCTCATTTTTGAACGCCGAGCTTTTCCACAGGTTACTTCAGACGCCGGTTACAATACGGGCGTTCCCTGCGACCGCCCGTTCACGATCAATGGCCAACCCCCGTATCGGATTGCCGCAGGCGGCAGTCGCGACCAAACCGAAGCGCCCCGCGGCAAAGCGGCCGGCCGGCAAGCGCCGCCGCGGGTGGAAGTTCTACACCCTGCTGACGATTGGTATCCCGTGCCTGCTCCTCATGGGAGTGACCACGTATTACTACATCACCCTGGCGGGCCTGATCGACGCGCGGTTGCAGGGCGAGTTCCAGCGTGCCGATCCCCGGGTATTCGCTCGCCCCTTCGAGGTCCGGCGTGGCCAGTCGGTGACGCCGCGGCAACTCGTCGACAGGCTCAACGATCTCGGCTACGCACAGCGCACTCGAGCCGATCTCCCTGGTGAATTCACGATCGGGCGCGACACCATTGTCATCGTCCCGCGTGACGGCGAGAGCAAGGGCAAGCCGGCCCGCGTCCATTTCGTCGTTGCGGCCAAGGACCAAGAGCCGCAGGGCATCGCCTATATCGAGCCCGCCGGCGGCGGCAAGAAGTGGGACAGCCTGGAACTCGAGACGCCGATGATCACGGCGCTCATCGCCACCGGACGCGAGAAGCGGCGCGACGTCCCGCTTGCGCAGATCCCGCCGCGGATGGTGCAGGCGGTGCTGGCGATTGAAGACCGGCGCTTCTACGACCATCCGGGTATCGACCCGATCGCGATCGTCGGCGCTCTCTTCAACTACGCGTTGGGCGACAAGAGCTACATGCGCGGCGCGAGCACGCTCACCCAGCAGCTGGTCAAGAACACCTTCCTCACGCAGGATCGGACGCCGAAGCGCAAGCTGCAGGAGTGGATCATGTCGGTCGCCCTCGAACGCCGATTGAACAAGGACAAGGTCCTCGAGCTCTATCTGAACGACGTCTGGCTTGGCCAACGTGGATCCTTCGCCGTCCATGGGGTGCCCGAGGCTTCGCGCCTGTTCTTCGGAAAGGACATCGCGAACGTCTCGCTGGCTGAGGCGGCGACAATCGCCGGCGTCATCCAGTCACCGCCGCGGCACTCGCCTTTCAACCACCCGGAGAGATCGAAGGAGCGTCGCAACGTCGTCCTCAAGGCGATGGCCGCCTCCGGCTTCATCACCGAGGACGCCGCGACGCGAGCTTCACGCGAGCCGCTGCTGGTCTCGGCGCGGTCGCTCGAGAACGAAGCGCCCTACTTCGTGGACTACATCGGCCAGGAACTGCAGGACAAGTACAAGGTCACCGGGGCGGTGGACGTCTACACGACCCTCGACATGCACCTGCAGAAACTGGCGCAGGACGCCGTCCGCGAAGGGCTCGACAAGGTCGACGAGATCCTCGCCCGGCGGAAGCGTCAGCGCGCCCAGGCCGCGCTGGTGGCGATCGATCCACGCACGGGTGAGATCCTCGCGCTCGTCGGCGGCCGCAGCTACAACCAGACGCAGTTCAATCGGGCGCTCAACGCCAACCGGCAGCCGGGCTCGGTCTTCAAGCCGTTCGTTTACCTCGCGGCCTTCGAGCGTGCCGTTCAGGAGTCGCGCACCGATATCACGGCCGCCACAGTCGTTCTCGACGAACCGACGACGTGGGAGTTCAACCAGCAGACGTGGTCGCCGGCCAACTACGACGGGCAGTACGAAGGCCCGATCACGTTACGCCGTGCCCTGGCGCTCTCCCGCAACATCGCAACCATCAAGGTTGCCGAGGCCGCCGGCTATGACGAAGTCGCCGGGCTGTGGAAGCGGGTCGGCGCCGGGACGCCGCCGCGGCCGTATCCGTCCATTGCGCTCGGCGTCTTCGAAGCCACGCCGCTGCAGGTGGCGGCCGCCTACACCGTCTTCGCCAATAACGGCAACATCCGTCCGCTGAAGCCGATCACGAAGATCCTGCGCGCCGGCAAGGCACTTCCGGTCGAGACACCCCCGGTCCGCAACGTCGCACGCGCCGACACGACCTTCATCGTCACCAACATGATGCGCAGCGTCATCAACGAAGGCACCGGCGCGGGTGCGCGGGCGGCCGGATTCGTACATGATGCAGCCGGCAAGTCGGGCACCACCAACGACCTCCGAGACGCGTGGTTCGTCGGCTTCACGCCGGAGCTGCTGACGGTGGTCTGGGTAGGGCTGGACGACAACAACCCGGTGGGCCTGACCGGCACCCAGGCGGCGCTTCCGATCTGGACGGCCTTCATGACCCGGGCGATGGCCGGACGGCCGAACACCCAGTTCCAGCCGCCGGAAGGGATCTCCTTCGTCGACATCGATCGCGACACCGGCAAGCTGGCGACGCCGAGTTGTCCGCGAATCTTCCGTGAAGCCTTCATTCAGGGCACCGAGCCTGCTGAAATCTGTCACCTCCATACCTTCCGGCCATAAACCCGGCATAATGGAATAACCATGTTCAATTTGCGTTCGGGCGCAGCCGCGCTCGTGATCATCAGCTGCGCCGTATCCGGTTGCCGTAAGCCGACCGCCGAAAGCAAGACCACCCAGCAACAGGCCACCGCGGACGCGAAGCCGCCGACCGGAACCGCTCCCGCTGAGAAGCCGCCCGAGCCGGCCAAACCGGTGCCCGAAACCATCCCCTCGGTCGTGGCGCGGGTGAATG
>JACDDJ010000104.1:5259-10243 GCA_013817065.1 Acidobacteriota bacterium | reverse complement strand
TCTGGCAATAGCGGGGATAGTGGCGATGACAACAGTGGGATCCAGCGCACAGGTGCCGGGCGACCGGCCGGCCGCAAATCCACGGGCGACGCGGTCGGTGGTGATGGCGCGCAACGGCGTGATCGCCACGAGCCAGCCGCTGGCCTCGGCGGCCGGGCTCGCCGTGCTCCAGAACGGCGGTAACGCCATCGATGCCGCGGTCACGGCCGCCGCGGTCTTGTCCGTCGTCGAACCAACGATGAACGGGATCGGCGGGGACCTGTTCGCGCTCGTCTACGATCCGAAGACGAAGACGGTGCGCGCGCTGAACGCGAGTGGACGCGCGCCGGCTGCGGCGACGATCGAGGAATTCAAACGGCGCAACCTCGACGCGATGCCGTATCGAGGCGAGCTGTCGGTCAGTGTGCCGGGCGTGGTGGACGGCTGGAGCGAGCTGCTCGCCAAACACGGCACGATCGGTCTCGACAAGGCGCTGCAGCCGGCGATCCGCTACGCGAAGGACGGCTACGCGGTCAGCGAGATCATCTCCTACCAGTGGAAGGACCAGGAGGCGACGCTGGCGCGTGATCCCGGGGCCGCCGCCACCTTCCTCATCGATGGACGCGCACCGCGTGCCGGCGAAATCTTCCGCAACCCAAACCTTGGTGCGTCACTCGAGCTGATCGGCAAGGGTGGACGCGACGCCTTCTACAAGGGCGCCATCGCGAAGGCGATCGGCGACGACATGGCGCGCCGCAAGGGCCTGCTCACGGCAGCTGATCTCGCCGCGCACACCTCCGATTGGACCGAGCCGATCTCGACGGATTACAAGGGCCACCAGGTACTCGAGTTCCCGCCGAACACGCAGGGCGTGGTCGCACTCGAGATGCTGAACGTCCTCGAGGGATTCGACCTGAAGGCGCTCGGTCACAACAGTGCCGCATACCTGCACCTGCTGGTGGAAGCAAAGAAGATCGCGTTCGCGGATCGCGACGCGTGGCTCGCGGATCCAAAGACCACGCCACCCGAGGCGCTCGAGCGGATGTTGTCGAAGTCCTACGCCGCCGAGCGGCGCAAGGAGATCGATGCCGACCGCGCCGCGCGCGAATACAAGCCGCTCGCGATTGCCGGATCATCTGCATCAGGTGAAGAGCATCCGCAGGCGCACGGCGACACCATCTACCTCACGGTTGCCGACAAGGACGGCAACGTGATCTCCCTGATCCAGTCCATCTACGAGGCCTTCGGCGCCGGCATCGTCGCCGGCGACACCGGGATCGCACTGCACAACCGCGGCGCACTGTTCTCACTGCGTCCAGGGCATCCGAATACGCTCGCGCCCGGGAAGCGCCCCTTCCACACGCTCGTGCCCGCGATGGTGATGAAAGACGGACGGCCGTGGTTCTCCTTCGGCGTCATGGGCGGCGACATGCAGCCACAGGGACACGTCCAGGTGCTGCTGAACATGATCGAGTTCGGCATGAACGTCCAGGAAGCCGGCGAGGCGCCGCGCTTCCGCCACTCGTCCGCCGGACTCGCACTCGAAAGCGCGATCTCCCCTGAAGCCCGCTTCGGCCTCGACCTTCGCGGTCACCGCATCATCAGCAGCGTCGGCGCGTTCGGCGGATTCCAGGGGATCCTGATCGACCCCAAGACTGGCGTGATGATGGCCGGCTCGGATCCGCGGAAAGACGGCCTCGCCATAGGTTGGTAGGGAGGGTTCTTACGGGGTGCGGCAAGGTGCTGCGGGGTTCGCCAGGGTGCTGCGGGGTGCTGCGGGGTTCGCCAGGGTGCCGCACCTGGTAGCACCCCGCCGCACCCCGTAAGCACCTCCCGCTGAGCACCCCGTAGCACCTTGCTGCACATTTGACAGCGCAGTCCCCGGTAGGCTATGTAGATGCACACATAGCATATGGCCCTGACGCGCCTCGTCCTCTGGCTGATGTCCCGAATCGTCCCCGCCGCGGCGCGGCAGCGGTGGCTCGAGGAGTGGACGGCCGAGAGCCGTTACGGCGGGCGTCGGATGCTGCCCGGTGCCCTGCCGGACGCCTGGGCCCTGCGCGCTCTAGCGCGAAACGAGGCCGCCTCCCCGCCACGTCCCAGCCTCTTTCACGCGCTCGACCAGGACGTCCGCTATGCGCTGAGAACGTTCGGCGCCGGCCGCAGCTTCGCCATCGGTGTGATCGGCAGCCTGGCGATCGGCATCGGCGTCACCACCCTCGCCTTCTCGCTCGTCAACGCCTCGATGTTCCGGCCGCTGCCGGAGATCAGGGCGGAGGAAGAGCTCGTCCAGGTGCAACTCGGCGATCGGCCTACGCAGGGCGCGTGGTTCCAGACCGCCTGGGCCGACTTCGAGGTACTCCGCGACGGGATCACCGCTGTCGACGATCTCTCGATCGCGCACGAGGCGAACTTCGCGGTTGCGCCCGGCGGCGAGCACGAGCCGCGAACGTCCGCTGGGCTCATCGTCTCGAGCAACTACTTCGACGTGCTCGGAGCGCGTTCGACGCTCGGGCGCTTCTTCCGCCCCGAGGAGGACGCCGCACCGTGGGGCCAGCCGGCGGTTGTCATCAGCCACAACTACTGGCAGCGGTATCTCGCCGGCGACTCCAACGTCCTGCAGCGGACGTTGAATGTAAACGGCGCCGACCTCCCAATCATCGGCGTCGCACCGGAAGGCTTCAGTGGCATCTACGCCCGGAGCGGCATCCAGATCTGGGTCACCTTCGCACTGTCGGATCTGGTGTTCCGCGACGCCGCGGGACGCCCCATCGCGGCACGCGACGCACCGCCCTTCCGCACCACCATCGTCGGACGCCTGAAGCCATCCGCAACGATCCAGCAGGGACAAGCGCAGGCCGCGGGCCTCGCGCCGGCGCTTGCCGGGATGCGGGAGCGGGGAATAAAGCGGCTCTTCGTCAGGGTGCAGCCGCTGCGGATCGTTGAACCCACGACCGATGCGGTCCGCGCCCTCGCGTTGATGGCCGTCCCGCTGATCGTGCTGGCGATCGCCTGCGTCAATGCCGCCAACCTGCTGCTCGCCCGCGCGACGCGCCGCAGCGGCGACTGGCTGGTCCGTCTCGCCCTCGGTGCGAGCCGGTGGCGCCTGATCCGGCAACTCCTCGTCGAAAGCCTGCTGCTCGCCCTCGGCGGCGCCGCACTCGGCCTCGTCCTCTGCTTCTGGGCGAGGAGCTTCGTCGAGAACCAGGTCGTGGGGGAGATCCTGATCGACGGGAACGTGCTGCTCTTCGTGCTTGCGGCGGCCATCGCCACCGCGCTCATCTTCGGACTCGGCCCGGCCTTGAGCGTCACGCGAGCCGCCGTGAGCCGCGCGCCGGAGGCCGGACGCTTTATGCGCGGGCCCTTCGGATCCCGCACCCGCTCAGCGCTGGTGATGCTCCAGGCCGCGCTCTGCATCGGCCTGCTCGCGACGGGCGCGCAGTTCACGAAAACACTGCAAACGCTGTGGGACGACGGTCTGCCGGAACCGGAGCAATTCCTGGCCGTCTCGATCGATGTTGATCAATTGCGCTACGACCGCAAGCAATCGGATGCCTTCTATGACGGTCTGCTCGCACGAGTGCAGGAGCTCCCCCAGGTGGAGGCCGCGGCGCTCACGAACGGGACGGTGGCCAACATGCTGACTGGGCTTGTCACCAGCCGGGGCGGCAGTGTCTCGGCCCCCGGGAGTGCAGGCGGCCCGATCGACGGCACGCTCATGACGTACACTACCGCCGGGTTTTTCGAAACGATGGGGCTGCCGCTCGTGGCCGGACGGACCTTCGTGAGCGGTGAACACCGTGACCTGCCGCGCAGCGTCATCGTGAACCAGGCGTTTGTCGCACGCGCCTTCGGTCAGGATCCGTTGGGTCGGGTCGTGCGGCTAACGACCGGCAGAGAAGGCGGCGAGCGCACCAGTGTAGACACCATGGTCGTCGGCGTTTTTGCTCCGCCCGAAGGTCAGCCGATTTTCTCGCAGCTCCCGAATGTCTTCTATCCGGGACCGCTGATCCACGAACCCGCACGGGATCTCCTGGTCCGGTTCAACGGTGACGCCGGAGCTGTCAGCGCTGCGATCCGAACGATTGTCGCGACAATGGACGCGCGTCTGCCCATCGGCCTGATCGCCACCGGCGAAGACCTTCGCCGCCGGCGCAACGTGCTCGACTACACGCTCGCGCAGACGGTGACCGTGCTGGGCGTCATCGCGCTGATGCTCGCCGCCGCCGGCCTCTACGGCGTCGTCTCCTACATGGTGACGCTTCGTCAGAAGGAGATCGGGATCCGCATCGCGCTCGGCGCCGAAGGGGCGTCCGTGCTGAAGATGATTGTCCGCCAGTCAATCGTGCCGGTGCTTGTCGGATGCGTGCTCGGCTCGGCTGGCGCGGTTGTCGTGGCGTTCTTGGTCAGATCGAGGCTACACGGCGTCTCGCAGATGGATCCAGCGTCCATCGCCGGGGCCGCACTCCTCCTCCTCGTCACGATGGTCGTAGCTTCGCTCGTTCCAGCGCGGCGCGCCGCTCGGGTCGATCCGATCCAGGTTCTTCGTACGGAATAAGTCGAAAGGCAGCATGGCCAGCACCCCCGCCCTCTCCTACACCGCCCTCTTCGTCCTCCAGGCCCTCAACCAGGGATACAAATTCGGCTTCGACATCATGGAGGTGACGGGCCTCCCGAGCGGGACGATCTATCCCGCTCTGCGTCGCCTCGAAGCGCTCGAGCTCGTCACGTCCGACTGGGAGAAGGACCTGAAGGCGCGCAAGGAAGGACGTCCCCGTCGGCGCTACTACGAGCTGACGCAGACCGGCAAGGAACAACTTCGCGAAGCGGAAGCGCGCTTCATGGCGGTTGGACGGCTCTTTCCCAAGCGGAGCACGACGTAGGTGGCTCCGCTCCTCGTCCTCATCTCGCTGCTGGTGCCGCGGGCTGCGCGCGCGCGGTGGCGAGAGGAATGGCGCGCAGAGCTCGCGCACGCACGCAGGGACATGGTGTTTGGCGCGCTGCC
>JACDDJ010000104.1:0-5249 GCA_013817065.1 Acidobacteriota bacterium | reverse complement strand
CGCGTGGGCTGTCCGACGTATTCACCAAACTCCAAGTAGCCGTCAACAGATGTCCTGGCGCGGCCCGTGGCAGACCGACGCAAAACAGACCGCCCGCTCGCTCGCACGCTCACCCTGGCACGTGATCACCGTGAGTCTGTGCCTGGGCATCGGCGTCGCGGTCAGCGTCACGGTCTTCTCCATCCTTGCCGCGATCCTGACAGGGGACCTTCCCGGCATCGAGGATCGCGCGCGCATCATGCGCGTGTATGTGAACACCGAAGAGTGGGGCCACAGCGCACCGAACAACGCCTCGGTCAGCGACTACGACATCCTCGAGGAGGGTTCGCCCAGTCTTCCATCGGTGGCGGCCGCAGGGCGCGCGCAGTTCGCGGTCAGGACGTCGGCCGGCGCCGCCGCGGTGCAGGGGGCGTTCGTCTCCGGCAACTACTTCCAGGTGCTGGGCACGCGCGCGGCGCTGGGGCGCCTGCTCACGCCGGATGATGATCGTCCCGGGGCAGCCCCGTCGGTGGTGCTCTCGCATGCGTTCTGGACGGCGCAGCTCGGCGCCCCCGCAGACGTCGTCGGCTCGACCATCGTCGTCGGCGGACACGACATGCAGGTCGTGGGCGTCGCGCCACAGTTTTTCTCCGGGACCGATGTCGGGGATCTCGGCGAACCGCCTGGTCTTCGCTATCGCCTGTATCTCCCGCTGGCGCTCTCCGCCACGATGCCCTCGCCGCCCGAGCGGACCGAGCGATGGCTCGCCGTCGTAGGACGCGCAGTGGCCGACCGTCCGAAAGAGGTATTTGCGGCCGAGATGCAGCCGCTTGCATCACGCATCGAAGGCGGCAATCCCGCCGACCGAAAGAACGCGACCGTGCTGGTGCTGAAGTACGGGCTGGGCCCGAGCGATACGCCGGCGGTTGTGGCGCTGATCGTCATGCTCATGATGGCGGCGCCGATCACGGTGCTGCTGATCGGCTGCGCGAACGTGGCCAATCTCCAACTCGTACGCACCAGCCTGCGGAGCCGCGAGCTCGCGGTCCGGTTGTCGATCGGCGCATCGCGCGGGCAGCTGGTCCGGCTCTTGGCATTCGAGTCGGTGTTTCTCGCGCTTGCGGCCTGCGCTACCGGGGCGCTCGGTACGAATCTGCTCCTGGAGATCGCTGCGCTCGTGATCCCCTTCCACGTCAGCATCGACTGGCCGGTGCTGGCTTTCATCGTCCTGGTCGCCGGGTTGGTCGTCCTCGCGACCGGGATCATCCCCGCGTGGGTCGCGACGAGGTCGCGGGAGGCGCGGAGCCTGACGGCCGGTAGCCGGTCGCCGGCGGCCGGAACGTCGCGCGTTCGCCGCGCCCTGGTGGTCGCGCAGATCGCGCTCAGCCTGTTGCTGCTGCTTACCGCGGGCCTGTTCACCCGGTCGATCGCGGCACTGTCTGGACGGTTGCCGCCGTCCGCCGCTGACGTCGTGGTGGCCGAGGTGCGCTTCAACACGCTCGGTTACACCCACCTACAGCGGACGTCCTTCATCGAGTCGCTTCGGGATCGTCTCCAGGCCGACGGGCGCGTGCAGGCCGTCGGCTACAGCACGATCGCGCCGCTGCGCCAGGGCGGGATGCGCTTCTGGCTTCCGGCCGACGGGCCCGACCGCCTCCGCACCACAGGCGGCGGCGAGATCACGCCGGATTGGTTCGATGCCGCCGGCACGCCGCTGCTGCGAGGGCGAACCCTCACACCAGAGGATGTGCGCCTCGGCAATGCCGCGGTCGTCGACCAGGCCTTCGTGGACAAGTACCGGCTGCCGGAGCCAGTCCTCGGCACCGTGCTGAGAGTCGAGCCTCCGGGCTCCAGCAATGCTGCAGCGACGCCGGGCAATCCCGCAACCATCCAATCCGGTGAAACAGTCGTCCTGCAGAATGCCCGGTTGCGGCCGAACGCAACCGGACCTCGTGACGTCACCATCGTGGGAGTCGTCGCCAACGGGCTGTCCCGACCGATGAGGGTGGAGCCGCAGGCGAGTCTGTATCTGCCACTCGACTACGTGCCGGACTACCTTGCCGTCTACGTCCGCTCGGGCCGTCCCATGGAAGTCCAGCAGCAGGTGCGCGAGACGATGGCCGCGATCGACCGCGACCTGCGGGCGATCGAGATCTCTACACTTGCGGACCGTTTCATGGACGACGCGTCTGACATCCGGCTGCTCGCGAGCGCCGCCTCCGGCCTGGGCGCCGCCGCCCTGCTGCTCGCGGTCGCCGGCGTCTACAGCGTCATTGCCTTCTTCGTGTCGTTGCGCACGCACGAGTTCGGCATCAGGCTGGCGATTGGCGCGCAGCCGCGCGATATCACGAACCTGGTCGCGCTGCAGGCGTCGAAGCTCGTTGGGGTCGGGTTGCTCGCCGGGTTTGTGATGGCGGTGCCGGTGCTGGTGCTTCTCGGGAAAGCGTTTCCCTACACGTCGGCGTTCGACCCTCTTGGACTGTTGGTGCCGGTGGCCGCCCTCGCGTTCACGGCACTGTTGGCGGCTGGTCTCCCGGCGCGCAGGGCGGCGCGCGTCGATCCCTGCACGGCTCTGCGATCGGAGTAGATGCATGTCTCAGGTGTTCCTGTGGCTGATCGCGCGCATCGTTCCGGCGTCCTCGCGCGGACGCTGGCTGGAGGAGTGGCGCGCCGAGCTGGCGCACGGACGCCGAAGCATGTTGGTTGGCGCGGTGCCCGATGCGTGGGCGATGCGGAAGCTGCCGCGTCCGGGCAAGAGCACACGCGGCGGCATGTTCCAGGGCTTTCCACAGGACCTCCGCTACGCCGGGCGCTCGCTGATTACGTCGCCCGGCTTCGCCCTGTCGGTCATCGGCAGCCTGGCACTGGGCGTCGCCGCGATGATCGCGGCCTTCACCTTTGTCAACGCGCTCATGTTCCGGCCGTATCCAGGCGTCGTCGACCAGGATGGCCTGGTCAGGATCGCGCTCACGCGCAGCTGCGGCAACCCTGGCTGCACGATCTACACGAGCACCGGCGATGACTATCGCGCCTTCCGACAGGGCATGAGTCGCACGCTCGAGGACCTCGCCGTGCAGACGGCCGGTCCCGTCGCGGTGAGGATCGGCGGGCGCGCGCACTCGGTTCGAGCGGCGCTCGTCAGCGAGAACTACTTCGAGGTGCTCGGTGTGCAACCGGTCCGCGGCCGCACGTTCCCTTCGGCCGGCGCGCCGGCGGAGAGCGGCGTGATCATCGCGCACAGCCTCTGGACCCGCGAGTTCGGTGCGAGAGAAGACGTCCTCGGCGAATTCGTCGGCCTCGGGGCATTGGGCACCGCGGGCATTATCGGCATCGCTCCACCGGGCTTTGTCGGCGTGACGAGAGCCGACGTCGGCCTGCAGGAGCCCGGCATAGAGATGTGGGTGCCGCTGTCTGGCGCGCGTGGCGTATTTCCAAGAGTGAAGCTCGAGTCCGGCGTCCTGCAGGACGAAGAGAGGTACTTTGGCTACACCGGACGGCTTCGCCCCGGTGCAACACAAGAGGCCGCGCGGCTCGAGGCTCGCGTCGTGGCCCGTCAGCTCGAATCCGCGAGACCCGGCGATCGCGCCGGTGCCGCCGCCAACGTGACGGGCGTGTGGTTCGTCAACCCCTCGAGCGGACCCGCCTTCTCGCTCCTGCTGGCGATGCTTGCCATTCCATCGCTTGTGCTGCTCATCGCCTGCCTGAATGCGGCAAACCTGCTGCTGGCGCGCGCCACGCACCGCTTACGCGAGCTTGCCGTGCGACTGGCCCTCGGTGCCACGCGCTGGCGGCTCGTCCGTCAGCAGCTGATCGAGAGCCTGCTGCTCGCGCTGGTGGCTGTTGCCGCGTCCGCACCCATCGTGCTCTGGACGCTGGTGTGGGCCCGGACGATGATCGACCTGCCCATGCCGATCGACTGGCGCGTCGTGACCTTCGCGGTGGGCCTGGCGGTCATCAGCGCTGTTGCATTCTCGATGATGCCCGCGCTTCGTGTGAGCATGGTCAGACCGGGGGCGGCGCTCGGTTCGTCGCGCGCTGGCGACGCCGGTCCCGGAAAGACACGCACGCGACGCGTCCTCGTGGTCGCGCAGGTGGCGCTCTCGATCGGCCTGCTGGCGACAGGCTCCCAGATGATCACCTTTCTTCCGGCGCAGATGCAGTCAGCCGGCACACCGCCTGGTCGACTATTGATGGCTTCTTTCGATGTCAGCCTCCTGCGGATGTCGGCCCCGGAGGGTCGGGCGTTCTACGAACGTCTCCTCGACCGGGTTTCGACGCTGCCAGAGGCCGAGGGCGCTGGGCTGGCGCGCAAGACAGCGATCTGGATGTTCGGCCAGGGCATGCGCGGCAGCGCCCTGGCGGTCCTGCTCCCGGCGCAGCAGCCCGGTGAAGGCACGCTCGCGGTCGGCGGGTACGCCGGTGGTGAGCTGTTCCGCGCGACAGGTCTTCGGGTCATCGAAGGTCGGGCGTTCACGCGCGAGGATGACGGACTGGTTCCGCAGGTCGCGATCATCAATCGCCCGCTCGCTGACAAGCTCTTTGGCGGCGCGGCCGTCGGTCGCACTGTGCGCGTCGCGCAGTGGCCCAGGGTTGCCGACGGCGTGCCACCAGTCGAAGTCACCATCGTGGGGATGATCGATGCCGCGCTCGAGCCGTCCTTCAGTGAGGATCCGCGACCGGCGATGTATCTGCCTGTGCCTCTCGAGGAGGAATCCAGGCTTACGCTCTACGTTGGCGCGCGAAGCTCGCCCGAGGCCCTGGCGGCCGCGATCCGCACCGCAGTGGGCGAGGTCGACAGCCGGATGCCGCCGGTCGAGATCCGGACGCTCGCCGAGATCAGCGGCCAGCGCCAGCTCCTCAACAAACTGGCGGCGCACGGGATCACCGGCCTCGGCCTCGTCGGTCTCGTCCTCGCGACGGCCGGCATCTACGCCGTCATGTCTTATTTCGTGAGCCTGCGTTCGCGCGAGATTGGCGTGCGCCTCGCGCTCGGCGCCGAACCCGGCGCAGTGATGCGCATGACCCTCCACGAGTCGCTGCGGCTGGCCGCGTGGGGCGGTGCCGTCGGCGCCATCGGCGCCGTGATCACGAGCAAGATCGTCCAATCCGGAATGCACGGCGCCCAGGGACTCCATCCCACTTACTTCGCCGGATCCTTTCTGCTGCTGGCGGTCACGATGCTGCTGGCGAGCGCGATCCCGGCGCGCCGGGCCTCTCGCGTGGATCCGATCATGGTGTTGCGACAGGAGTAGCGATGCGCGCCTCACGTG
>JACDDJ010000691.1 GCA_013817065.1 Acidobacteriota bacterium | reverse complement strand
CCCCTGCCGCCCACGAGAGAGCGGCAATGGCGGCGGCGAGCAGGGGGGCGCGGTGCGAGATCAGCAGGACGCCGCTCAGTAGTTGAGCCGCAGCATGAATTGCATCTGCCGCGCGGTTCCTGTGCCATAACCTCGATTCAAGGGGCCCGTGATGCGCCCGAACGCCGGTCCAGCGCTCAGATTCGTGTTCGGGTTGCCGAGGTTCTGCCGGTTGAAGGCGTTGAAGGCTTCCCAGCGCACTTCTACGTTCCGCGTGGCGGAAATCGCAAAGCGCTTCTGGAGCGACAGGTCGGCCTGCATCAACCCGGGGCCGCGCAGGATGTTGCGGCCCGAGTTGCCCCATGTGCCCCGGGCGGGCACCGCAAAGGCCGCCGCGTTGAGCCACTGATCGGCCGTCTGCGTCTCGGGCACCATCGGCACGCCAGACACGAGGTTCGCGCGCTGAGCGGCGTTGTTCCCGTCCGGCAGGTCCGCGACGCTGCGGGTCACGCTGATGGTGAGTGGACGCCCGGTCCGCGCCTGCATCACGCCCGAAAGCTGCCAGCCCCCAAAGACGTGCGAGAGCGGACCGCCGTCGCGCAGAAAGCGCCGGCCTTCTCCCACCGGGATCTCGTACACGCCATTGACCGTCAGGGTGTGCCGGATGTCCTGATTGGTGCTCGCCCGCTCACAGCGGCGGCAGGCGACGTTCTGCGGCGCGGTGGACTCTCCTCCGCCGAGCGCCCCTTCGTCCATGGAATGCGACCACATGTACTGGGCGCCCAGCAGGAACCCGCCCGTCATCGGGCGGTGCAGCGACACCTGCAGCCCGTTGAAGTTGCTGCTCGATCCGCTGGATTTTATGTCGACCCGTCCGAACTGCGTCAGCGGACGGCGTCCCGTTGCAGGATCGATCAGGTTCACGTAGCTGCGATCCAGCAGGTGATGCCCCTGGTTGCCGACGTAGCCGACCTGCGTGAGGAAGCGCCAGGGCAGTCGCTGCTGCACGGACAGGCTGTAGTGCTCCGAATAGAGATCGACCCGGTTCTCGTCGACCGCACGCGCGGCAACGCCGGTGGTCGCGGCGAGACCCAGGAACGGCTCGATGGGGTATCCGAGCGCGGGGGCGGCCAGCCGATCGAGGCCGATGCGGGCGCCGCTGTTGTCGAGCGGCGCAAACACGTCGTCGTTCTGTCCGGGACCGTGGAAGAGCCCGAACCCGCCGCGGATGACGGTGGCGTCGTTGAATCGCGCCGGCGCCCAGGCAAACCCGAGACGCGGACCGAAGTTGTTCCGGTCGGGCGCATACCAGGACGTGCCGTCGGGGCAGAACCCTCCGCAGGCCACCCGCCACACCTTCGCGCGGTTGTCCTTCTCCTGGACGACCGAATAGTACTCATAGCGGAGGCCGGCGTTGATCGTGAGATTCGGCCGCCACTTGATGTCGTCCTGTACGTAGCCGAAGTAGAACCACCGCTGGCCTTCGACGAGCGGGAAATCGGTGATGCCGAAGTTGTTCAGCCGGTTGAGCAGGAAATCGGGCCGGCTCGAATAGCTCAGGCTGGTGGTGTTCCCTTCGCCGACGCCGACGAAGATGCGCCGGACCTCGCCGCCCACTTTGATGTTGTGCCGCCCGCGCAGGACGGCCAGATCGTTCAGCAGGCTGAAGGACCTGCCGTTCTCGGTGACTTCCTGGCCGCCGGTCAGGTTGACGAATCCCGGCACGCTGATCTGCTGGGTGACCGGCCCCACGCGCTCGTCGTGCCGCAGCGAGGCGTTGTAGCCGAACTTGAACTCGTTGACCACCGACGGCCCGAAGATGCGCTGCAGCTGGTAGGTGAAGTTGGAGGGGTGCAGCTGGGCATTCGTGTTGCCCGTATCGGATGGGGTGACGAGATTGGCGCGATCGAAGTTGTACCGTCCGAACATCGACGTGGCGTCAGAGAGGCGCATGTCGACCCTCAGCAGCCCTGCATTTTCCTCCGAGGTCAGCTTCTCATCGACGCGCCATTCGTCGATATTGGGATCGCTCGTCGCGCGCGTTCCCTCCGGCCATTTATCGATGACCGAGGCCAGCGCCGCCGGGGCGGCCCTCCGGAACGCCGCGCTCGGTACGAAGCGCGTCGCGTTCTGCGTCTGGCTCTGGCGGATGCCCTCGTAGTTCGCGAAGAAGAACGCCCTTCCTGCCACGATCGGACCCCCCAGGTTTGTGCCGAACTGGTTCAGCCGGAACGGAGGCAGATCCCCTTCGGTGCCGAACGGTGTCGCGTCGAACGCATCGTTCCGGACGAAGTCGTACACCGTTCCGTGGAACTCGTTGGTCCCGGTCTTGGAGACGAGCTGCACCTGCCCGCCGGCCGCTGAGCCCGACGCCGCGGAATAGAGCGACGAACTGACCCGGAACTCCGAGATCGACTCCGTGCTGATGACGAGGCGGGCCGCACTGTCCTGCCGCGGGTCCTTGACCCCGGTCGCGTCGACGCCGTCGAACGTAAAGTTGTTATCGTCGCGCGCACGGCCAACGAACCGGATGCTCTGGTGCGTGCCGTCTCCCGTGTTGATCGCCCCCGGCGCGAGCATCATCAAGGTCGCCCAGTGCCGGCCGGCAAGGGGCAGCTGCTTCAACTGGCTGGATCCGATCACGGTTCCAATCGACGGTGAGCTTCGATCGAGCACCGCCGCGGTCCCTTCGACCGTGACCACCTCCTCCACGCGCCCGACCTCCAGCGTCACTTTCAGTTCGCGCGTCTGCCCAATCTCGAGCACGACGTCGTCCTGCCGGACCGACTTGAAGCCCGCAAGCTCGGCAATCACGGTGTAGCTTCCTGCCGGGAGGAAGTTGAAGACGTAGACGCCGGCCTCGTTCGTGACGACGTCCCGCTGGAGCCCCGTTGTCGGAGACTCCAGCTTGACGGTCACTCCCGGCATAACGCCGCCGCCGGAATCGGTAACCGATCCCTGGAGAGTCGCGTTGCTCGTCTGCGCG
>JACDDJ010000690.1 GCA_013817065.1 Acidobacteriota bacterium | reverse complement strand
CGGTAGCACCCTGTAGCACCCTGTAGCACCCTGTAGCACCCTGGAGCACCCTAAGGTTTTTCTATCATCGGGAGGCGCGGATCGGGCGCCGGCCACGAGCTGCGCACCGCCGCATAGCGCGGATCATCGCTCGCCGCCATCGACCGGCGCGTGCCCGCGAGGACGTTCAGGTAATAGGAATCGATGCCGTAGGCGCTGACGTAGGGGTGATATCCGTCGCGCACCAGCACGAGGTCCCCGTCCTCGACCTTCACCGTCTCGTCGCGCGCGCCGTCGGCCGTGTAAAGCCGCTGCAACCCGTAGCCGTCCGGCTGCTTCATCCGGTAGTAGTAGATCTCCTCGAGGTCCACTTCCCCCGGCGGGTTGTCGACGTCGTGCTTGTGCGGCGGATAACTGGACCAGTTGCCGCCCGGCGTGAACACCTCGCAGATCAGCAGCTTGTCTGCCGGGAAGGCAGGCGGAAGGATGTCGACGATCTGGCGCGTGGCGTTGCCGCCGCCGCGGATCTCGAAGCCGCAATCTGCGGGCGCGATTACCCGCGGCTCGAGTACCGCACGTGACGGGGCCCGGCACTCGGCAACCTCGGTAACTTGGGACGCAAGCAGCACGGCCGCGTGGCCATCCGGCAGATACAGGCCATGGGGATAGCTGTCGAAGACGTTCGTGCGCGGACCGAACGGTTGCGGCGCGCCGGCGTCGATCGTCACTTCGCCGGCGCCGCTGAGCAGCACGATCGCGCACTCCTCGCCACGTGTGCGCAGCGGCAGTTTCTCGCCGGCAACTAGGCGCCGGACGATGAAGTGGACGAACTCCCAGCCGACCGCTGCGGGGGTGATGTCGAGCAGCAAACCGTTGCCTGACGGCCCGGTTCGCTGTGACCTGATCAGTGTCTGTTGTGTCATCGGGCCGCTCGCCGCGAGTATCCGCGCTGCGCGCCAGGCTGTCAACGATCGCGATCGTGGTACACTCGCCAACCTTTCAGTTTTTCTACAAGGACTGTCACGAGTGATCGACGTTCTCTGCATGGGTCGCAGCTCGATCGACCTCTACGCCCACGAGATCGGTGTGCCGATCACCGGCGTCAAGAGCTTCGACGCGTATGTCGGCGGCTGCCCCGCGAATGTCAGCGTCGGGACACGGCGCCTTGGGCTGCGCTCGGCGCTGCTGACGGCCGTGGGCACCGACCAGGTCGGCGACTTCGTCCTCGACTTCCTGCAGCGCGAGGGCGTGAACATCGACTATGTCCCACGCCTCCAGGAGCGTCGCACCAGCGCCGCGTTGCTCACGATCCAGCCGCCGGACACCTTTCCGCTGACGTTCTATCGCGACAACTGCGCCGACCTCGGTTTGACGATCGAGCACGTCGCCGCCGCTCCACTGGCCGAGAGCAAAGCCGTCTTCCTCAGCGGTACCGGTCTGTCGGAAGAGCCGAGCCGCACCGCGACGCTGTTTGCCGCGGAGTCGGCACGCGCCTCGGGCGTAACGGTGGTGGTCGACATCGACTATCGCGCGTCCCTCTGGCCTTCGGCGGACGCGTTCGGCGTCAACGTCCGCACGTTGCTGGCGAGGGCCGACCTGGCCATTGGCACCGAGGAGGAAGTGATGGCGGCAACCGGTGCGGCCGATGCCGTAGAGGGCGCGCGCAGGCTGCTGGAGGCGGGGCTTCCTGCGCTGGTCCTGAAGCGGGGGATCGACGGAGCCGTTGTCTGCCGCCGCGGCGATCCTCCGGTGGCCGTGCCGCCTTTCACTGTCGACGTGCTCAACGTGCTCGGCGCCGGCGATGCATTCGCCAGCGGCTTCCTCTACGGTCATGTTCACGGCTGGACGCTCGAAGAGGCCGCCCGCTTCGGCAACGCCACCGGCGCCATCGTCGTCACCCGCCATGGCTGCGCCAACTTTATGCCGACGCTTCCCGAGGTCCACGATTTCTTCAAGGCGCAGGGCGCCGTACTCCCACGATGAATCACACACCCCTGCAGTTGCAGATTGCCAACGCTCCGTGTTCATGGGGCGTGCTCGAATTCGAAGAGCAGTCCGCGGCCGGTTATGACTACTCGCGCGTTCTCGATGAGATGCGCGCCGCCGGATACGACGGGACCGAGCTCGGCGACTGGGGCTTCATGCCCACCGACCCGAAGCAGCTGCAGGACGCGCTCGCCGCGCGCTCGCTGTCACTGCTCGGGGCGTTCGTGCCGGTCCGCCTCGCGGATCCCGATGCGTACGATGCGGGCGAGGCCGCCGCACTCCGCACCGCCGCGCTGCTGAAGGAGACCGGCTTCCCTCGTGCCTTTATCGTTCTTGCCGATGACATTGCCGCAAACCCCGAACGGACCGCGGCCGCTGGACGGGTGACGGATGATCTCCGGCTGCCGGACGAGGCGCGCATGATCTTCGCCGTCAACGCCGAGGGGATTGCGCGCGCGGTACGCGACGCGACCGGCCTGCGCACGGTCTTCCACCATCACTGCGCGTCCTACGTCGAGACGCCGGAAGAGATCGCGGACCTGATGAAGCGGACCGATCCCGATCTGCTCGGTCTCTGCCTCGATACCGGGCACTTGACGTATGCGGGTGGCGATCCCGTCGCCGCCGCAACCGAGTTCGGGTCCCGCATCTGGCATCTGCACCTGAAGGACTGCTCCCCCGCAATCGCCGATCGCGCCCGCACCAGCGGGTGGAACTACCACGACGCGGTGCGTCATGGTGTGTTCTGCGAGCTCGGGCAGGGGTCCGTCCGCTTCCCTGCGGTACTCGACGCGTTGGATCGCGCCGGGTTCTCAGGTTGGGCCGTCGTCGAGCAGGACGTGCTGCCGTCGCTAGGCACACCGGCTGCAAGCGCCGCACGCAACCGCAACTTCATTCGTTCCCTGGGGTTCTGAGTCTGACCATGTCCAACAGCGTGTCCACGATGCTCGCCGCGGTGCTCGCGCGCGAAGGCGTTCTCGAGTTTCAACAGCGGCCGGTGCCGACC
>JACDDJ010000689.1 GCA_013817065.1 Acidobacteriota bacterium | reverse complement strand
GAACATGTTCGTGCGCGACGTGCTCGACGAGTACTACCTCTGGTATCGGGAGTTGCCGCGGGCGAACCCGGCGAATTACGCCACCCCCGAGGCATACCTGGAGGCGGTGCGCTATCGGCCGCTGGACGCCACCTTCAGCTACATCACCTCACGAGCGGCCAACGAGGCGTTTTACGGCGAGAGCCAGTTCGTGGGCTTCGGCTTCTCCACCCAGGTGGCTGGGCGCGAGCTCCGTGTCCTCCAAGTCTTTCCTGACAGCCCGGCGGCAGAAAGCGGCATGGCCCGCGGCGACTACATCCTTGAAGTCAACGGCCGGGCCGTCGCTGAGCTGATCGAGGCAGGCGAAATCGGGACGGCCTTCGGCGCCGCGTCACCGGGGGTGACGGCGACCATTGCCGTCCGCCCACGCCAGGGCGGCGAACGACGCTCGACGCTGACCAAACGCGTCGTCACCATTCCGACCGTGTCCTTGACGCGTACGTTTCAGGTCGATGGCCGGACTGTCGGCTACCTGTTTTTCCGCAACTTCGTCGAGCCTTCAACCGCGGCCCTGAACGAGGCGTTTGCCGCATTGCGGGACGCCGGCGCCACCGAGCTTGTGGTGGACGTTCGCTACAACGGTGGTGGGCTGGTTGATGTCGCGGTGCACCTGGCAAGTCTGATTGGCGGCGTGCCAACCCAGGGACAAGTTTTTGCGACCTATCAGCACAACGATCGCAACACCAGCCTGAATACGACTCTTCGATTTCCTACCGCCCCGCCACAGGCGCTGAACCTGTCGCGTGTGGTGGTCATCACCACGCGCGGGTCGGCGTCGGCAAGCGAACTGCTGATCAACGGCCTCCGCCCTCACCTGCCGGTCGTCGTCATCGGCGATGCGACCTACGGCAAGCCCGTTGGCCAATATGGCTTCACCTTCTGCGACAAAGTCCTGGCGCCGGTCGCCTTCGCGCTGGTGAATGCTGAAGGGCGTGGCGACTTCTTCGGCGGCATCCCGGCCGACTGCGCCGCGGCGGACGATGTCGAGCACGATCTGGGATCTGCGGAAGAGGCATCGTTGGGCGAGGCCCTGCACTTCATCGGCACCGGCCGTTGCCGCAGCGCAGCCACGTTGCGCGCCTTTCGGTTGAGCGAGCCGAATCCTCGAGCTGACGGGTGGGAGGTGCTGGTCAACGCGCACTAGTGGAGACAGGCCACTAGCCCGCATTATTCACGAATGAGTCTGTCACAGTGGCATCGCCCGCTGTGACGACCCATTCGATGTGGAGAATGTTGGTTTGCGGTGCGATGAGGTAGCGATGATGCCGGTTCGCGGTCGCGGAACGGGCCGCAGTGGTGTGAGCAACGACACCTCCGGCCTGGACCGCGGCGTGTTCGAGAACGCTGGCGCGTTCGGCGTGGCTACGCCGGCGCGCGCGCGAGCGCTCGGTGACACGTGGCGAAGAGCGGTTGCCCAGGCCAGTGCGACGCGAGGTGAAACCAGAGGCGACGGACGCTGCGGACGACGCGCCCGGCGACTTTGAGCAGATGGAGACGGATGCTGCCGATCGTCGCGGACGCCAAAGGCGTGCCCACGAGGACCGCCCGACGGAAATGCGCGAGCACGAGCAGCGCGAGGCTATGGAGCTGCAGCCGAAACGCATTGGCGCGAAAGCGATGGCAGCTGAGGCGATCCGCGTGGATATCGAGCTTGAGCTCCTTGATCCAATTTTCCGACGTGCCCCGGTCGTCGTACCACGCGATGAGATCGGCCGCGCGGCCGCGACGATTGGTCACCATGAAGCGGACGTTGAGGCCGGCCGCCGTGACATCGACCTTGACGAGAATCCGCCGGTGATGGGGCCACGACTTCGCACGGTGCCAAAAACTCGTGCGGATGTGCACGGGCCGCGCGCGACGCTCGTAGCGGGCCTGTGCCTTCGCGACCAGCGGCGTCACGCGCGCCTTGAAGACGCGATTCGTGCCGATGCCGAGCACGTAATAGACGTTTTCGGCTTCGAGCTTCGCTTCGACCGCTGGAGTCGCCATCCCAGCATCCCCGCGGAGAAAAATCGGCGTGTGGGGAAAGCGCCGGCGCAACGGGGGCAGGAGGTGTCGCAGTTCGTCCACGACGCCGGTCGCACTCGCATCTCGGCCGGGCCGCAGCCGCGTCCGCAGCAGCAGGCCGGTGCGCCCTTCGAACCAGACCAGCGGGTGATACATGTGCTGGTCGTAGAACCCATGAAACAGCGCGAGCTGCTGATTCCCGTGCGTCGGATCATCAGTACTGTCGAGATCGAGAATGAGATCCGCCGGATGCTCGTCGGGGCCGTAAGCGTAGGCGCAGAACCAGTCGACGCCGGTGCGCGCGAGGCGCTGGATCGCGGACCAGTCGATCGCATTCTCGAGTCGCGACAGCGTCGGTTGCGATCCAAGGGTCGTGCGTCCATCCGCCGCGACGACCTGGAATGTCGGATCGTGGCGGAGCCGGTCGGCGTCGTTGACGTCCTCGTAGCCGGCGACGATCTGATACAGCCGCTGGCGGACGAGCGCGTCGAGCTCGTGCGTGATGTAGCGCCGGTCGCGACTGTCAGTGAGCCGGCTGACCACGTCCGCACTGAGCCCGAGCTGCTCGTCGAATTCTCGGACGAGCAGCAGGCCGGCATCCGTCGTGAGGGTGCCGCCCGCAAAATCGACGGCGAGTTTTGGTTGGAATCCGAACCCAAGTTGGCTATAACACTCTGTAGCCATCGCACCTCCCGTGTCGCGATACTTTCGAGGCTTAGAACACCACGGAAAGTAGCACGATTTCTCGAGGGCGATGGCGTTTCTACGTACTCATTCGTGAATTATCCGGGCTAGCTAACAGCCCGAGGTGCAAGTCGCGATTGCAGACGAGTTGACAAAGACAGAGAACGTGTTCGCGGATGGGTACCAGCCGCGCGCCCTTCGACATGATGCGCGGATTACGATGCATCGACGTCTGGCCGAG
>JACDDJ010000688.1 GCA_013817065.1 Acidobacteriota bacterium | reverse complement strand
GGTGGGAGGAAACCAGGCCAGTCGGGCTCACACAGCCGCACAGCCCAGGCGCCTCCCGCCTACCCGACCAACCTCGTCGCCGACACGGAAGCACCGACAAGTGCGTGGTAAGGTGCCGCGTCAGTATGCTGGACGTAGCCTTGGAAGTGCGAAATCGATGATCGTCGGATCGCGACGGACATAGCGTGAACGCCCGCCGCGTCCGCTTCTTGGGGCTGCTTGTGCTCATCGCGAGCGCGGTCCAACTTAATCTCGCTTGTGCATCCGAGCGGCGAGGTGCGGCTGCCGAAGCCGGGCTGTCGTTCTCAGTCACATCTGGGAATGGCGAGATTCTCGTCACGGTCCCCTCCAAACACCAAGGCCCCGGCTATGAGGTGAGAATATCGCAGGATCCGTTCCGTGTGGAGACCGCTCGCGCCGCTCGAACCGTGTTGGCGTCGACAGCGAGCGACGATGCCATTGGCGCCCTACGCTTCCAGGTGGGAACAGACTGGTTTAAGGCAACTCGGATAGTGTCGTCGCGGCGAAGCGGGAGAGGGCTTGATATCAAGCTGGCCACTACCTCTCCCACGCACCGAATCGTGTATCGATTGGTCCCCGGGTCTGATCGTTACGGATTTAGCTGGCGTGTCCAGGGCCCGGGATCGGTCAGCAAGGTGGCAGTCGCGTATCGACTCGCCTCGGCTGGCTCCTGGTACGGGCACGGCGAGGTTGGGAGTAACGTCCAGCCATGGCCGCTGGAGTCGGGCCAGATACACGACTCGAACTTTGCGCCGACAGGCGGCTTTGTGACCGAACCCTTCTGGTTCACCTCTTCGGGCGCGGGACTCTGGGTGCAGACCACCGACGCCATGGATGTGAAAATCAACGACCGAGGCGATGGCCTCGGTCAGTTTGCAATCTTAGACGTGAACCGCTTCGCTGGGAAGGTCTTCATCGAGCGGTATGCAGACGGCGTCTATGCAGACTATGTCGGCAGTGTCGGCAAACCTGCGAAAAGCGAGCCCACCTATAGAGACTATAGAAGGCCGGTCTGGAATACTTGGGCGCAGTTCTATCTCGGTACCGACCAGCGCAAGATCCTTGATTACGCCGAGCGGCTATCGGGGGCGCACCTACCCGCCCACGCGGTGCAAATCGACGGTGGTTGGGAGGAGCAGCGGGGCGACCTGACCTTCGATCCGCAACGTTTTCCAGATCCAAAGGCGATGTCTAGGCGCATCCACCAGCTGGGCTTTGCCGTAGGCACGTGGGTGAGCTTCTACATCACAGCCAACTCCAGCAACTTCGAAGAGGCAAAGCGTCGCGGTTTTCTGATGCGTGATGGCGAGGATCGCAGCCAGCCGTGTATTTTTCCCTTCGTACGGAGCACTGCTCCAGGCATGGCGACGGGCATGTTGGATCTCGGGAACAGGGAGGCCAAGGCGTGGTACACCAGGAAGCTTCGAGCACTAATGGAGCGCGAGGGCGTCGACGGACTCAAGATCGACTACCCCAACTTGCCTTCGAAGTGTGCGCCTGCGTCGGGGCATTCCCGCAGTGACTATCGAGAACTCGAGGCCGCCTTCGCCGATCAGTTCGATCTCCAGGGCCTCGGCATCCGGCTGCACTGGGGAATGCAACGCTACGGGTTCGCCGTTCGGGGAGCCGACAAATCAACTGACTGGAAGGCGCTTCAGGCAGCGGTGACACAAGGGTTGGCGGTGTCCACTGTCGGCTACCCATTCGTTGAGACTGACATGATCGGAGGCTCAGCGGGGGGCGTCGGCATCGAAGGAACGCGGCCTCCCAATAAGGCAGTGCTTGTTCGTTGGGCTCAGGCCGCCTCGCTAATGCCGCTGATGAACTCGAGCACCGTGCCTGTGGGCGACATCATCAATCCCAGCAACGGTCAGTCGCGGCGCTATGACGCTGAGACGACGGCACTGTATAAGTCCGCCGTGTTACGACACGAGCGGCTGGCCCCGTTCATCTGGGCTCGCGTCAGGGAGGCTGTGGCGACAGGCGAACCGATCATGAAGCCTCTGTTCTTCGCCTTTCCGACGGAGGCGCGAGCGTACAAAGCCAACGACGAATGGCTTCTCGGTGACGCGATCTTGGCCGCTCCGGTGCTGACCGATGCCGCTGCAAGGGACGTGTACCTGCCGGCCGGTCGCTGGTTCGACGTGACCAAGCACACGGTGATCCGCGGCCCGACCATGCTGAAGGCGTATCCCGCAGGTCTTCAAATGACCCCGACATTCGTTCGCCTAGGTATCCGGAAGCAGACAGACCAAGCCATGCGGGGGCTGACATCAAGGTAACCATGTGAGGACTGACGTCAACAAGATGGGCGCGATCGTCCCTTGACGTCCGCACGTAGTCCAAACGACGAGCCAATCCGGCGTCGGAAGTACGGTTCCCAGTCAGGTGACGGGTCCGGCGGCGCGCTCGCGGATCTGCTCTGAGGCACGCCCAAGGTCTCCTGCGAGGCCTTGGTTCTCGATCGGCCGCCAGCGGGTCTTGGGCGCGATCGCGCGGGTGATCACTCGGGACCGGTGGGCTTTGACGATGTTGAGCACCGAGGTCACGAGTCTCGTTGCCGAGGAGGTGGGGCTCTAGCCCAAGCTCGAGTAGGCCAGTGTGCTTGGCGTTGTAGTAGTGCTCCTCTTGCTCGATCCGCGGGTTTGGGAAGCTCTCCACACTGACCTCGTAGCCCAGCTCTCGCCCGCAGCGTTGCACCAGCGCAGCCAGCTCAGCGACGGTGAACTGCTCGGTGAACTGGTTGAAGACGCGCATCTCGCCGGGCTCTGCCGGATTGTCGATGGCCAGCTCGACGCACTGCAGGGTATCGCGGATGTTCAGAAACCCGCGCGTCTGGCCACCCTTGCCGTAGACAGTCAAAGGATGGCCGATGATCGCCTGAACGCAGAACCGGTTGAGCGCAGTCCCGAAGATCTCGTCATAGTCAAAGCGGGTGCACAACCGCTCATCC
>JACDDJ010000687.1 GCA_013817065.1 Acidobacteriota bacterium | reverse complement strand
GGCTATCGCTGTGGGCCGAGGTGACTGAAGAAATCCTGCCCGCAACCGCCGCCGCCGCGTTCCAACGCAAGGCGGTGCGGATCGCCGAGAGCCTCAAGCTCGCTCTATATTTCCGTCTCCCGACGACACCGGGATCGCCGGCCGCTTTCGCCGTCACTGCGTCCTGAAAGGACTGATATATGGTCAATACGATTCTCGCTCCCGACCGCAAGGCACTCGCGGAGGAGCGCGACGCCGAACCGCAAGTCCATCATGCGCCAATCGGATTTTCCGACCGCTTCGCGCTCGGCTTCACCAAGCTGCTGCGCTTCACCGCCGACACCTTCTTCGCCAAGCGTTACGGTCACCGCGCGATCGTGCTTGAGACGGTCGCCGCGGTTCCCGGCATGGTCGGGGCGATGTTCACGCACCTCAGCTGCCTGCGCCGCATGAAGGATGACGAGGGCTGGATTCGGACTCTGATGGAAGAAGCCGAGAATGAGCGGATGCATCTGATCACGTTCATCGAGATTGCCAAGCCAACGCTCTTCGAGCGGCTCGTCATCCTACTCGCGCAGTGGGTTTTCCTTGTTCTGTTTTCGCTTCTGTACCTCTTTTCGCCGCGCACCGCCCACCGCGTCGTGGGCTATTTCGAGGAGGAGGCGGTGATCAGCTACACCTTGTACCTCAAGGAAATCGACGAAGGCCGCTCAGCCAACGTTCCCGCTCCGGCGATTGCCAAGCACTATTGGAAGATGCCCGCCAACGCGACGTTGCGCGATGTCGTGCTGCTGGTGCGCGCCGATGAGGCGCATCATCGCGACGTCAATCATGGCTTTGCGAGCAAGTTGGGCGGCCGGCCGGTCGATCCTGCGCTTGCCGCGCCCTATCCGCCGCATGCCAACGACATCCGGCTGAATGCGTGACATGGCGCGGTCAGTCGCACCCTATCGCTCGACGCCCATTTTTGATGAGCGCACACTTCCTGCGGCATTGGGTCGCGAGCATCGCACTAAGCCAGGCGTTTGGGGAGTGGTCCGGGTTCTCGAGGGGGAATTGAAACTATCCTACGTCGATCCGCCCAAAGTTCTCATCGTATCGCCTGATTCGCCTGGGCTGCTACTGCCCAATCAATCGCATTTCGTGGAGCCGGTCGGAACGATGCGAATGCAGGTCGAGTTCTACGATCAGCCACCCGAGCTGTGACACCGGTAGCTGCGATTTAGAAAGCCAAACCATGGAATATGCTGACACGATCAATACCGCTACCTTTGCAGCCGCCGTCAGCCTCACGCGAGAACTTCAATTGCAACGCTCCGAACCTGTGGCCCTGTCAGCTGCGGAAGCGGTATCGAGAACATTCTGCGCCTGCGTCACCGACGGTGAAGATGCTGCAGAGCATCGCTTCTCCGCTATCCATCGGGAGCTGATCGAAGAGGTCATTGCGCGTGTGCGGTTCGCCGAGACTCAACCCCCGGAGGAACGCCGTCATGTCTGACGGTGGGCCGACCGTCATTGATCCTTCGCAACAGCGGCTAATCGCGCTTTCGAGGTGGGACAACGAGGGCGGCGCGGTTTCGAACTCTGCGCAACCGGCCTCCGCTCCCGGCAGCGAGGAATGGGATGTCCCTGAATTGACGAATGCAGAACTGGTGCAGCTTCGCATTCGTGTGATCGCGTTGGAAAACGTGATGATTACTCTGCTGGCGGTGGCGTCTGATCGACAGCTCGATCTCGTTCGCGAAATGGCAGCGACCATCTCTCCACGGCCGGGCTCCACCCAGCATCCTCTAACACTTCACGCGGCAAACCAGATGAAGCACTTGGTTGATCGAGCCCGTCATTTCCGGGTCGAGCCGACCTCATAAATTGCCGACCGCTTTCGCGTCAGCTTTCCGTCCATTGCGGACATAGCAGATTTGCCTTGCAGTCGTTTAATCTGGCCTCACTCGCCCGACAGTCGAAAAGGAGAACGGCGATGTCTCACGACGACGATCAGGCCGCCATATTCGGTCGAAGATGGATCGCAGCGAACATCGATCCGGGCCCACACTCAGTTAACGACGGTCCGATCGTTCAGACCATCGTCGACCAATTTGTCGCTGAAGCCGAGGAGGCCGGGCTGTCACAAGAGCAGCTGGAGCGATCCCTGGGGGACATTCGTGTTTTCCTGCAGAGCGCGTTCGACGACGCGCACCGCGCCTGGAAGTCAGAAATACGCCTCTAGTCGGCTTGGAGCAGTCGTGCTCCACAGGCGATTATTATTGTGATCTGCCGGGTACCCGTCTCGGAATTACAGCGGTCACGGATTAGCTCTCGGGGGTGACGAGGTCGCTGAGCTTACGCTGGCTAACGTCCGCTTTCCACCCATTGCGGACATTAGGGTTTGCGCGGCCCTGCTGTGGCGTTGCTAGCGAGGGGCTTGATTATGGGGCGCGTTCGTCGCGCTCTCGGACGCGCTAAATGCCTGGGATTGTCGACTCTCCTTGAGGTGCTGACGGCCCTTGCACCGGCTCTCCACGCGTGGACCAATAGACAAGCACTGCCATCGTGCAGACGGCGATTACGGCTACGATGATGAGGATCACGCTCATCATGCGCCTGTATCCGTCAGCTGGGGGCTTAACTGGCATGGTGACTCCTGATGCTACGTTCAATCGAGACGTGGCGGAGGGGTTCAAGCAGACGGCACCTATTGCGCCAGCCTACGCTGCAGCCCGAGTCGCGGGGCTCTCTTTGCGGTAGCAGGCGAAGGTCCGCTTTCCAACCATTCCAGACCGCCTCGGACAAGGCCAATGCATCTTCGATATCTACGCCCAGATAACGGACAGTGCTTTCAATTTTAGTGTGACCGAGCAGGATCTGCACTGCACGCAGGTTAAAGGCGCAAGTCTAAGCTGCGCCCTTCGTCTCTTAACTACGAGGGCGTCGCTGGACCGGCAGGCGAGATGAAGCGCTTTTCATGTTGGCGACATGTTGTCGTTGTCCCCCGCGTCCAGA
>JACDDJ010000686.1 GCA_013817065.1 Acidobacteriota bacterium | reverse complement strand
ACACTATGGCGACTGATCAGGACCTCTCCGCCCTTGCCGCGATACGGAGCACCGAGTGCGGTGTTATGCAGGTCGGTCTAGTGCGGTTCGCCGAGGCTCGCCGCATCTCACAAGCCCTTGTGATCGCGCACATTGCGGATACTTCGCGGCGGCAGCCCGTCTGCCGTTATGCTGCGAGCCTCGCAAGGTCGGCCGCGATATGCCGGTCGGCCCACTATTAGTTGAACTAAACCGCTGATCGCGGTAGACCCCTTTCGTCATTCACGACGTCATTCCGCAATTCACTGACACACACTTCCTCGATCGACACAGGCGGAGCGAGAGCGCTCGTCGGGTGTCGAGAGGAGGTGTGTGATGACGGAGTTACGCCGACGGATGGATGCGGACATGGCGGTGCGCGGCATGGCGGATCGCACGCGGGAGACGTACCAAGCGGCGGTCACGGGTCTGGCGCGGTACTACCACCGGTCACCGGATCAGATTTCCGACGACGAGGTGCAAGCGTATCTGTTGTATCTCATTCGTGATCGCCAACGGTCGTGGAGTACGTGCAACATCACGGTCAACGCCTTGCGCTTCCTCTATCACACGACGCTGAAGCGCGATCGGACCACGTTCTGTGTACCCTCGCCGCGGCAGCCCGGCACGCTGCCCGCCATTCTCAGTCACGACGAAATCGAGCGGCTGATCGCGCATGCGGCGAATCCGAAGCACCGCACGATGCTCTTGACGACCTACGCCGCCGGGTTACGACTGAACGAGGTGCTGCACCTCCGGATCACGGACATCGACTCCGCGCGCATGACCATTCGCGTCGAGCAAGGCAAAGGCGGAAAGGACCGCTATACCGTGCTGTCGCGCCGGCTCCTCGATGCCCTGCGCGGGTACTGGACGATCGCGCGTCCGTCTCCCTGGCTGTTTCCCTCGCAGGACACGGGGCAACCGCTGCATCCAACCGCGCTGCAACGCGCGTATCAGCAAGCTAAGCTCCGGGCGGGCATCAAGAAACCCGGCGGCATTCACGGCCTGCGTCACGCCTTTGCGACGCACCTGCTCGAAGCGGGCGTTGACATCCATACGATTCAACGGCTCCTCGGACACGCGTACATCAGTACGACGACCCGCTACTTTCAGTTGACGCGCCACACGGAGATGCGCCCCGGCTCTCCGCTCGATCTGCTCGAGCGGTTCACGCCGCCGCAGGGCTGATCCCGTGTGCGCCGTGCCAACGGGCACGGCGGTCTCGACCGCTCGTCTTCGACTGGAGCTGGCGGACATCGTGCGCGCCCATGGCGACGCGTATCGGCGCACGCACCGCCTCGTCTCCGTCCAGCGCCGGGCGCTCCACGCGATCGAGACCTGCCGCACCGCCACCCTCGGCGGGCATCGGGAGACGTGTGATCGCTGCGGTGCCGTTCGGATCACGTACAACTCGTGTCGCAATCGCCACTGCCCGAAGTGTCAAACGCTCACAAAAGAACGGTGGCTTGCGGCGCGGCGCGCCGACCTACTCCCGATTCCGTACTTTCACGTCGTCTTCACGCTCCCGCATGGACTCAACGCGCTGGCGCAGGGGAATCCGCGGGTGATCTACACGCTCCTCTTCCGCGCCGCGGCCGACACGCTGCTCGCCTTTGGTCGGGATCCCCGGCATCTCGGCGGTACCATCGGCATCACCGCGATCCTGCATACCTGGGGGCAGACTCTCTCGCAGCATCTGCATCTGCACTGTCTCGTGACCGGCGGCGCCCTGGCGGGTGACGCGTCGCGATGGATCGCCGGTCGATCGGCGTTTCTCTTTCCCGTCCGCGCCTTGTCGACGGTGTTTCGCGCGAAGTATCTCGCTGCCTTGCGCGGCGCGTTCGACGCCGGCCAGCTGACCTTCGCGGGCGGCACGGCGAAGCTGGCCGATCGTCGCGCCTTCACCGGCGCCCTCGGTGAGCTGCGAGCCACCGACTGGATCGTGTATGCGAAGCGGCCCTTCGCCGGTCCCGAGCAGGTGCTCGACTACCTCGGTCGCTACACGCACCGCGTCGCGCTGTCGAATGATCGGCTCGTCGCGCACGGCGACGGCCATGTGTGCTTCCGCTGGAAGGACTACGCCGACCATGACCGCGTGAAGATCCTGACGCTGGACACCGACGAATTCCTGCGCCGCTTTCTCCTGCACGTCGTGCCGCGCGGCTTCATGCGCATTCGCCATTTCGGGCTGCTCGCCAATCGCACGCGTCGGGAGACGCTGACCCGGTGCCGGGACCTTCTCGGCCAACCACCGACCGAGGACGCCCCGCCAGAATCGGTCGCCGTGCTGCTGCATCGACTCACGGGCCTGGACGTCGCGCGTTGTCCGGTCTGCCGCGGTGGCCGGATGCAGATCACCGCACTCGTCGTGCGCGTGTCTTCACCGCCGGATACGTCATGACGCCCGCCTGGGATCCTTCTCCAGCCGCGCGCGACGGCGGACAGGCGTCCGGTCAGCGGGGCTGTGCCTCGCCCGCTCGTGAGCCACCACCGTCGCCGACGACCCGGGTCCGATCTCGTCGCTGTGGCCAACCCCGCCCGCCTCGCTGGACTCCGGCTGTCCTGCACGCGCGCGCGCCTCGGTCGAAAGTCGCACCCCGTCACGCCCGCTCGGCCTTACAATCCCCATAGCTTTGCGGCAGCGCAGCCACGCGACTTAGTCCAACAGGGTTTATCCGCACTGCGCCAGCGCCTGGTGCTCGTCCGCTCGTCGGTGGCAGTGCGGATGAAACCCTATTTCGTTAGCCTAGAGCGGTTTTCATGTGGATGTAGCGACGCGGTACCCGGAGTGCCGGATGTAGTTGCCGCATTCGGCCGGGGTGAAGCGCCCAATCGCCGCGATCAATTCGCAGACTTGATCGAAGCTCCGCGGCCTCGCGGCGCGCAAGAACGCTTTCAGTTTGGCGAACACCTGTTCGATGGGATTGAGGTCCGGGCTGTAGGGAGGCAGGTGATGAA
>JACDDJ010000685.1:1786-2982 GCA_013817065.1 Acidobacteriota bacterium | reverse complement strand
CTCGTGCTCATTACTTCACGTCGGACAAATCCAACCCGTAACGCGCTGCCAGGGACGCGAGCTGCGTGCGCGTCGTCGCCAGGATGCTGGCGTATCGCCGCTGCTCGGCTTCTTGCGCCGCAAGCTGTTCGGCCAGCGGCGACCGAGCGAGCTTCACTGCTGCCCCTTGCTCCAGCATCGCGGGCGTGAGCAGGGCGAAGGCTGACGGGGCACGCTCGATCGCGTTGACTGTCGTCAGATCTCCCACCGATAGCGCGCCCTGATAGATCGCGTTCACTTCCAACGGGTCCCGTCCGGCTAAACGGTCGCGGACCTCGCGTTCGATCATCAGCACTTCAAGCGTGCGCTCACCAGTGGACGACTGCAGCGCCTGCGTCCTGGTCGCGGCGGCGGTCGCAGCGAGGCGCTCGGCAACCGTCTGGTGCGGAGTCAGCTCCTGAACGGCCACGCGCAGCGCCTTTTTGACCGCTTCACGCTGGCCCAGCGCCGTCAGTTCCTTCGACTCGGCTGCGGCCTTCACGGTTGCATCCGCTGCCCTGAACACCGCCTCGATCTCCCGCAGCGCGGGGACGGTCGCCGTATCGGTCTCGGGCAGCGTCGGCGCAATGGCGTCGATCTCCATGCCCACGAGGTTGTCAGATTTCAAAATGGCTAAAGTCATTCGGTTGTGCTCCTGTTTTCCGTGTGTTGATTACTCGTCGTCGTCCTCGTCCAGGATCGTCGGCACGAGCATCGGCTGCTGCCGTGCGATCGCGCTCAACTCTTGCTCCGCCGTGACGCCTTCGCGTGTCCAGCCGCCACGCTGGAGCTGCTCGAAAAATGTCTCGAAGCTGACGGAATCCGACTGCAGCAAGAGCATCAGCGTCTTGACTTCCTCCGCCGACGCTCGCAGCGAGAAGAAGTCATCGTTCAAATCGACGCGAACCGCCGGATCCATCTCGCCGGCGCCCATCCACCAGCAATGCCACCGCGTCACCCGCGTGAACGCTGCGCTCACCGCACGAGCGATGGTGCGGAGACTGGCCGTCTCGCTCGCATACCTCAATCGCGCACTGGTCGCGGTTTCTGCCGCCTGCGCCGTCGGGGCATCGAGCAGCAACCGGCCACCGAGCACCGCCATCTGCTTTTCCTTCGCGGCCATCGCCGCCGCGATCGCGCCGAGGCCCGCGCCGGTGAACTCCAACATCCCCGCCCGT
>JACDDJ010000685.1:0-1776 GCA_013817065.1 Acidobacteriota bacterium | reverse complement strand
CTATAGCACGAAACACGTTCGGCGTTCGAAGAAGCGTGGCGGCGTTGAGATCGTCAGGACGGCACGACGCGCCGCGTGGCATCCGCCAGCTTCTGCTCGATCAGTTCGAGCAGCGCGGCGGCGGAAACGGGCTTCACCAGGTACTCCGCCCCGAACGCCTTCGCATCCGCCTGCAGCACGGCATCGTCGAATCCGCTCACGACGATCGTCGGGATGCGGGCCGTCCCGGTCGCAATCAGCTGCAGGCCGTTGAAGGCACCCAGCCGCACGTCGGCAATCAGCAGGTCGGGCGCTTCGTCGCGCAGCACCCGGCCACCGAGCACCGCCATCTGCTTTTCCTTCGCGGCCATCGCCGCCGCGATCGCGCCGAGGCCCGCGCCGGTGAACTCCAACATCCCCGCCCGTCCGTCTTTTTCTAAATCCCATGCGATCGAGCTGCCGATCTTCAACGGCCCGGTGCCCTTGGCCCCGGAGACCCAGGGTGTCGGCAGTGCGGTCAGGAACAATCCCCACCCGAGGTCTGCGCTGTGCAAGTAGTGGTCGAGCACGAGCTGCGCGAGATCCTCCAACGGCGGTTTCTGCACATCGGACGTGACTCCGGTCGGACCGACGAACGTGAGGGGAATGAAATTGAAGGGCGTCCCGCGCCGGGTTGGCGTCACCCACTCGCCGGGCGTCCAGGGCGTCTCAGTCGTGGAGACGACGAGCGCCGGGTCTGAGCGCGTCCAGACTCGCTGCTGGTAGATGCCATCGACCAGGGCCAGCTCCCGATACGCGGTCACGTCCAGGCGGCCAAAGCCGTCGGGAGTCGGCACGCTCGTCATTTCTTTCAGCACGACCTGCACGAGCGCCTCGGGGTCGCCGTGGACGCGGGCCGTGCGCCAGTTCGTGATGTTCTCAGCCGGGAGGAGGACCCAGTAGGCCCGGATAAGCGGGCTTCGCGCCACGTTCGAGCGCACTCAGGTCAGGGCTGGAGATGCCAGTCATCCCGGCCAGCTTCGTCTGGCTCCACCCCCGCCGTTGTCGTTCTTGCTTCAATCGCAGCATTTCGTTTCCCCTTGCGTTCGTCGGCTCTCTGGTCTAGAGTTTGGAGACATTTCAAACAGAACGCTAGCTGTTTTTAATTCATGTTTTGTGGCAAGGGAGGTGTTGGGCATGAGGCGGACACGAGACGACAAGCTGGAGGGCGCATCCTTCAGGGCCAGCCGCAAGGGCCGGCAGTTCCATTACTGGGTCGAGATTCCCATCAGCGGCGGGTGGATCGCAGCGCAACGGGTCGCGGTCCAGAACGGGGAGATGGTCGTCGCCGAACTCCGACTCTTCCCAGCGGAACGGCCAAGGGGAAAGGCGGGTGAGTGGTCGGGAGCTGTGACTTCGGTGCCGAGCGACGGTATATCGACACCCCTACTTCGACGCATCCCGGCGGGTCGGCACGCGGTCGCATCCGCTGCGACTGACTGGGTCGAGGCGATGCTGCTCGGGAAGGCGGATCGCGAGGGCGTTTCCCTCAATTGGTCCCCAGCGGCACGCGCTCTCGCCCGCCGGGTCGTGCGGGATCTCGGCCTCGGTGGAGCAATCACACCACGTCAGGCACCGGGCGGGCGAGGCCGGCCAGGACGAAAGCCCACACGCGATCGCACCTTCTACGAGAGCATCGCTGCCGACTACCGCCGCTGGTCCGGAGATACCCCGGCAAGGCGGATCGCGGAAAAGTGGCAGGTGCCACCGGCGACGGCCCGCACCTGGATCTACGCGGCGCGCCACACGCTCGGGTTG
>JACDDJ010000684.1 GCA_013817065.1 Acidobacteriota bacterium | reverse complement strand
GGCCTGGCCCGAGTGCGTCCACCTCGGGCCGCGCACTGCTGGCGGCCCACCCCTAGCCGCCTTGTCCGCCGTCGAGCTGCCGGCGCAGCACGGCCAGATCATTGGTGGGAAGCTGGCAGACGAAGTTCTCACACACGTAGGCGGTCGCCCTGTCCTGAATCGTGCCCACGCTCTTGAGGAACGCGACGCGATCGGCCAGGAACGCCTGTCCCGCCGCGCCGTCCGCCAGCAGGATGATCTTGTTGGGCATGTAGCGGCTGTGGGCCTCCAGCAGCATCGCTCGGGTATCGGCGGCGTCGGGCTTGCCCGCCAGCACGATCTGCCTGGGCTTGTCGAGGTGGAAATCGAATGCGACGAGCATTTGCGGCATCGCCACGGGGTGCCGTGACAGTTGTCCGGCGAAGGCGGTGATCGTCTTCTCCGCCTTGTCACGCAGCTCCTTGCTGTCGGTCATCTGCGAGAGCCGCAGCAGGTTCAGCGCGGCGACGGAGTTGCCCGAGGGCTCCGCATTGTCGCTGTCCTCCTTCATCCTCATCAGCACGCTCGGATCGGCGCCGGTGGTGTCGAAATACCCGCTGCCTTGCGCGTCCCAGAACAGCGAGTCCTGCCTGGCTTGCAGGTCCAATGCGAGTTGAAGCCAGCGGATGTCGAGCGTGGTCTCGTAGAGGTCGAGCAGGCCTTGGATGAAGAAGGCGTAGTCGCTGAGGAAGCCGTCGATGTCGGACCGGCCTTCGCGCCAGACGCGGGTCAGCGTGTGCGTGTCCTCGTCGTACAGGTTCGCGCGGATAAACTCCGCCGCGCTGGCCGCGGCCCGTGTGTAGCGGGGTTCGTTGAGAATGAGGCCGGCGCGGGCCATCGGGGAGATCATCAGCCCGTTCCATGCGACGATCGTCTTGTCGTCGAGGTGAGGCCGGGGATGGGCGTCCCGCGCCTTGAGCATCTTCGCCCGCGCGTCGGCGAGGATACTCTGGACCTCCTGCTCGGGCAGTTTGAACTTCTCCGCCGTTTCATCGGCGGAGTGCGCGACGTACAGGACGTTCTTGTTCGCGAACTCATTGTGCGGGTCGCGATCGACGTTGCCGTTCTTTTCCGCGCCGTAGTAATAGGAGAAGACGTTGGCTGACCGCTCATCGAGCGTCTTGCGAATCTCCTCGACGGTCCACACGTAGAACGCGCCCTCGGTCTTCTTCTCGGGGCGCGCCGGATCGGCGACGCTGTCGGCGTCTTCGGCTGAGTAGAACTGGCCGTCCTTGCCGGTCATGTCGCGAAGCACGTAATCGAGGATGTCGCGCGCCACACCGGCGTAAAACTCATCCTTGGTGATTTGGTAGGCATCAAGGTAGACGCTGGCCAGTTGAGCCTGATCGTAGAGCATCTTCTCGAAGTGCGGCAGGAACCAGCGTTCGTCGGTGCTGAGCGATGAAACCCGCCGCCGAGCTGATCGTACATGCCACCCTTGGCCATCTCCCGGAGAGTCTTGAGGACCATCTCCAGCGCCTGCTTCTCCCCGCTGCGGTGGTGGTAATGGAGCAGGAAGTTAAGATTGACCGGCTGCGGAAACTTCGGAGCTTGCCCGAAGCCGCCAAGTTCCCCGTCGAAGCTGGCGGCGAGCTGCTGGTATCCCTTCGCCAGCGCCCCCTTCTCCAACTCCGCCCCCGCGTCGAGCGCCACCGCCGCCATCTTCTGCAACTGCTGGGTAATTTCATTGGCGGAAGCGACGACTTTCTCGCGGTCCGTCTGCCACGCCTGCGCGATCTGCGGGATGATCTGCTTCATCCCCGGCATGCCGTACTTGGCGTCGGGCGGGAAATACGTCCCGCCCCAGAACGGCTTGAGGTCCGGCGTGAGCAGGACCGTCATCGGCCAGCCGCCGCTGCCCGTGGTGGCGACGACGAAGTTCATGTACACGCGGTCCACGTCCGGCCGCTCCTCGCGATCGACCTTGATGTTGACGAAGTTCTCGTTCATCAACTTGGCGATCTCGGGGTTGGCGAAGGATTCCTCCTCCATCACGTGGCACCAGTGGCAGGTCGAGTAGCCGATGGAGAGGAAGATCGGCTTGCTCTCCTTCTTCGCCTTGTCGAACGCTTCCTCGCCCCACGGGTACCAGTCCACCGGGTTGTGCGCGTGCTGGAGCAGGTAGGGCGACTTCTCGTTGACCAGCCGATTCGTGTGCTTGTGCGTACCGTCTTCGTTTTTCGCGTCGGCAAACACCGGCGTCTCCGGGAACGGCCAAAGGCGATAGACGAGTGCGCCGGCCACCGCGCCCACGATGACCAGCCAGTACATCACTTTAATCTTGCTGAATCGCGTCGCCACGGGCATTGCCTTTCGCTGGTTTATCCGGGCGCCTTGCCCTCTCACTTCACCTTGGCAAGGGCCTGTTCGATGGCGGTCTTTAGTTCGGCTTCGCTCTGCGCCTTTGTGAGCTTGTCCAGGACCTTGTTCGTCTGCGGATCGATCAAGAGCATGAACCCGGTTTTCGTCGCATGCTCGCGGTAGATCTCGCCCAGCCCGACCCACTCGGCGAACATCCCCGACTGCTTCTTCGTGCATTCGTCGGTCAGATTCACGCGGGTGAAATAGATCGGCTGATCCATGAACTGCTTCTTCACCTCGTCGAGCTTGGGGTCCAGCACCTTGCAGGAGCCGCACCAGTCGGCGTAGAACAGCACGCCAACGACTTTCGGCTTCTCCACCTTCGGCTCCTCCGTCGTCGCTTTCACACTGTCCTGCGCCCAAACAACGTTGGGCAGCATGACGGCCGCCATCAACAGAGCGGCCATCGCCGCAACGGTGAACGATCGTACCTTCCTCATCGCAATGCTCCTTTCGTCACGGGCGTGCAGGGCCGGCCAGCACCATCAGCAGGCCCGCCTCGCGCCACACTTCAACTCGACATCCATCAATCTTGAACTCGGCCGACGAGATTTCGGACAGCGCGTCGGCCGGCCGCGCCTCGTACAACGTGCAGGCACGGCCGCTGG
>JACDDJ010000683.1 GCA_013817065.1 Acidobacteriota bacterium | reverse complement strand
ACCTCCAACTCCGACCGCCAACCGCCAATTGTCACGCCTACCGGTCTGCTTGTGTCTTCCGGATCAGGGTTGCGACGATTTTCACAAGTTCGCTCGTCTCGGCGATCACTGGATCATGAGCCTCGCCCAGGATCCCCGACATACGCAGCACGCGTAAACGGAAGGCTGATTCCTTCAGTTCGCGCAGGACGATCTTGCGCTTGGCGAGCTTGTCACGCGGACTGGACCCATCGTCTGCCTCCTCGTAGTTCGCCCCGGCGGACGTGCCGCTGCGCAGCAACTGTTGCGAAAGAGTCACCGCAATAGGTCCGCGAGTGTGCAGATACTGCGACACGCGAACGATCAGGCACGCGTAGAGAAGCAATCTCTCGCGCAGGTCATAGGGTTTGTCGATGACGGTCCAATCTTCCTGCTTCATGTTCAAGCAAGGTGGCCGCCGCCGCTCTAGTCGATGGTGGAGACTTCGCAGTCCGAAGTTGGCAGTTGGGCGTCGCCCGCAGGGCGTTGGAGGTTGGTAGTTGGCAGTTGGAAGTTGCCAGAAGGGTGTTGGCTTTTGGAGGTTGGAGGTTGGAAGTTGACCGAAGCCCACCAGGACCGCAGAGCAAGAAGAAGCCCTTCGATCTGATCCGCTTCTGTATGGATCCGTCCTGCCAGGGCGCCCTCCGGCAGCAACTCGAGTTCGTCGTAGATGACCGCCAGTTGGTCGAAGCCGAGGACGCGGCAGCTGCCTTTCAGGCGGTGAGCCTGCCTGGCAACTTCGGCGAACTCGCCAGCGTCGGCGAGTTTTCTGAACGCGGCGCTGCTCGCGGCGACGTCCGTCAGCAGCATGTCGACGAGCTCGTTCAGTCCTTCTTCGCCCATCTCCTCGCGAACGCTTGCCATCCGGTCCAGATCGATCGCGCCGTCCGCGTGCTTCAGTGGTGCCGGCGCGTCGCTGGGGACCGGATCTGTTCCCGTCGTCCATCGCGTGAGCACCCGCGCGAGATCGGGTTTTGTTACCGGCTTGGACAGGTAGTCGTCCATCCCGGCGTCGAGGCAGCGTTCGCGCTCGCCAACAGTGGCGTAGGCGGTCAGCGCGATGATCGGAATGCGTGCCGCGGCCGGTTGTCGGCGACGGATCTCGGCGGTGGCCGTGAAGCCATCCATGCGCGGCATCTGGCAATCCATCAACACCGCCGCGTAGGAGCGGCGATCGATGGCGTCGAGCCCTTCCAGTCCGTCACCCGCGAGGTCGACGGAATACCCGAGGCTCTCGAGCATGCCACGGGCAACGGCCTGGTTGACCCGGTTGTCTTCGACAACCAGGATCCAGGTCCCGTTCGCCGGCACGACGCGAGTGACAGGCGGCGGAGGCGCCGGGTCCGACCACACCGGGAGGGACACGGCCTCGGGCGCAGGCGGGTGCGCTGCGAGCGTCGGGATGTCGTGCGGAACGTCCGCCGTCACGGCGTGCAGGGGGACCGCGAACCAGAAGGTGGATCCTCGACCGGCGTAGCTCTGGACGTCGATGATTCCGCCCATCAGTTCTACCAAGCGCTTCGAGATCGCCAGACCCAGGCCCGTGCCTCCGAAGTGCCGCGTTGTCGAGGTGTCGGCCTGCACGAAGGGTTGGAAGACGTGGCCGAGGACGTCCGCCGACATCCCGATGCCGGTATCGTGCACCTCGAACCGGATGGAAGCGAGCGCACCACGCCGCGGCATGTTGGAAACCCGAATCCTGACCGATCCCTCACGCGTGAACTTAACGGCGTTGCCGATCAGATTGGTAAGAACCTGCCGCAGCCGGTTAGGGTCGCCGCACACGACCGCTGGCACGTCGTCATCGATCACCGCGTCGATGCGGAGCTGCTTGCGACGGGCAGCTTCGGCGAACAGCTGCAACGTGCTCTCGACCGTCGAGTGCAACTCGAAGTCGATCGACTCGATGTGCAGCATCCCGGCTTCGATCTTGGACGAATCGAGAACGTCGTTGATGACCGTCAGCAGCGCGTCGCCACTGGTGATGATCCCATCGACATACGCCTGCTGGGTCGGGCTGAGGGTGGTGCCCTTCAACAGGCTGGCGAGGCCGATGACACCGTTCATTGGCGTTCGGATCTCGTGGCTCATGTTCGCGAGGAACTCGGATTTCAGCCGGGCGGAGTCGAGGGCGCGATCGTGCGCGGCCTGCAGCGCCCGCTCCATGCGCTTGCGTTCGGTGATGTCGCGGGCGAGGCCCTGGAATCCGATGACGCCGCGTTCGTCGGCGAGCACCTGGACGTTCTGACCGAGCCAGATCTCGGCGCCGCTCCCGGTGATGACCGGGAACTCGTAATAGGAGTTGGCCCGCTGCTGCGCCGCCTGCTCGGCGTAAAACTCCTGCGCAGCCTCGCGCAGGCCGCCGCGGATCAGCGTGAGGTAGTGGCGCCCGAGGAGCGTCTTCGCGTCCATCTCCAGCACGCGCTCGGCTGCGGCGTTGACGAAGTTGAAGTGGCCCTTATCGTCGGTGCGATAGATGATGTCGCTGGCGCCGGTGACGATCTGGCGGAAGCGCTGCTCCTGCTCCTGGAGGATCTGTTGCGCGCGCTTGCGCTCGGAGATGTCATGGATCGTGCCCATCATCCGGATCGCGGTAAAGTCCTCGGCGCGCGACTGGACGCGCCCGCGGGTATTGATCCAGATCCACTCACCATCCTTGCGACGAGCCCGATACTCGACGTCGAACAGCGCGTCGTCTGATTTCAAGCTCCGTTTCAGCGCCGCGGTGACTTGAGCGCGGTCATCCGGGTGCACGGTCTCGGTCCAGTTCGCTAGGGAGTCCGGCATCTCTCCGCGCTGGTATCCAAGGATCGCCCACCAGGTGTCGTCGAGGATCACCGTTTCTGACGCGACGTTCCAGTCCCACAGTCCATGGCGCGCGTTGCCGAGCGCCAGTTTCAGTCGTTCCTCGCTCGTGGCAAGTGCCTCGGCGGCGGCGTCACTCTGTGACGCGCGCTCGCGGGCCAGTTGCATC
>JACDDJ010000682.1:1765-2994 GCA_013817065.1 Acidobacteriota bacterium | reverse complement strand
GTATCGCGATCATCGACTCCGGCGTCGCCAGCTGGCATGACGACCTCGGCCCTGACCGGGTCGCTCATTTCGTGGATTTCGTGAGCGATCTCCCGGTCGCACACGACGGCTACGGCCACGGCACCCACGTCGCCGGCATCATCGCCGGCAACGGCTACGACTCCGATGGCCAACGGCGAGGCATCGCGCCCGGCGCCAGCCTCGTCGTGCTGCGCGTTCTGGACGGAGCCGGCGAGGGCCACATCAGCGACGTCATCGCGTCGATCGACTACGCCATCGAACATCGCGCCCAGTTCAACATCCGCGTCATCAACCTCTCGGTGGCCTCCGGAGTCTACGAGTCCTACACGACCGATCCCCTCACACTTGCGGCCAAGCGTGCGGTCGACGCCGGTATCGTGGTCGTGACGGCGGCGGGCAACCATGGCCAGACCGCGCGCGGCGCCGTCCAGCAGGGAGGCATCACCTCGCCCGGCAACGCGCCCTGGGTCCTGACGGTCGGTGCGATCGATCAGCGCATGACACCGGGACGCGGCGACGACACGGTCGCGGGCTTCAGCTCGCGCGGGCCCACGCTGTTCGACGGCGCAACCAAGCCCGACATCGTCGCGCCGGGCGTCGCCATCGAATCGCTCGCTGATGCAGCCAGCACGCTCTTCGCGTTGAACGCAGAGGCGCGGATCTGGGGAACCGTTGATACTGCCAGCGCACCGTACGTCCGCCTCACCGGCACCAGCATGGCGGCGCCGGTCGTCACCGGGACGGTGGCATTGATGCTCGAAGCCAACAGCGCCCTGACGCCAAATCTGGTCAAGGCACTCCTTCACTACACCGCAGAGACGAAAGCGCGGACGCCGCTTACGGCGCAGGGCGCGGGAATGCTGAACGCCCGAGGAGCCGTGCAACTGGCCGTTGCGCTGCGAAGCAACGCTGTATCGATCTCGGATCCCACCCGCTGGAGCCGGCACATCGTCTGGGGCGCTCAGCGGATCCGCGGCGGGCAGATCACCGCCTCCGCGAACGCCTGGCGCGCCGACGTCACCTGGGGCGCAAGCCGGACCGAGGGCGGCGAGGCTGTCGTTCTGGGCACCACCGCAGAGGCAGCGACACCATGGCTCGCGCGCGATGGTGGCGGCGAGCTCTCATCCGAGATGAAGCTCGAAGAGGAGCTCACTCTTGGTGCGTGGCCGGAGGAGTTGCGGGATTACGCGTGGGCGGCTGGCCAGCCG
>JACDDJ010000682.1:0-1755 GCA_013817065.1 Acidobacteriota bacterium | reverse complement strand
GACGAATCCCCTGGCCGTGCGTCCCACGCTCGTCATGTTGCCAGACGATCGTTGGCTCTGGCGACGCCGGGCAGCGTGGAAGCAACCGTAATTTCCGTTCGCCGGGCCACTCCGTCCACTCGCATCCTGCGGGTGCGGCTCGACGAGGACGTCCGCTATCGTGCCGGCCAGGTCGCCGGAATCGGTCCTGCGGGCGCCACCCTCGTCCCCTACTCGATCGCGTCCGCCCCGGAAGACACTGCCGCGGACGGCGCCATTGAATTTCTCATCAAGATCCATGCGCGCGAGCGATGGGGGAATCATTTCGAACCGCTGCGACGAGGGCAGCGGCTGCGCGTCCATGGACCGCTGGGACGCTTCACGTTTCCTGATGAACCCGCCGAGCGCGAGTTCCTGTTCATCGGCGGTGGAACCGGGATCGCACCGCTTCGAGCAATGATCCGCCACGCGCGCCGGGCCGTGACCGGCGCGTTCCGCCTGCTCTACAGCGCCCGCACGCCGCTCGACTTCGCCTACCGGCGCGAGCTGTGCGGAATGGCGAGGCGCGGCGAGATCGAGCTCACGCTCACGGCGACGCGGGATGTCACGGGAGTCTGGCGTGGTGAGAGGGGCCGGATCGCGCAAACACAACTGGCCGCGCTGATCCGAACCCCCGAGACACTGTGTTTCGTATGCGGACCGGCGTCGATGGTCGACGACGTCCCGCGCATGCTCCGACGCCTCGGTATCGAGACGTCGCGCATCAGAATTGACGAATGGTAATTCGTCAGTGAGGTTGAGGCTCGATGACGAGCGTTGACTTGACGTCGGTCACGCCGCTGATTTTGCGCGCGAGTGCGATCGCCTTCGTCTCTTCGTCCTTGCTCTTCACGCGTCCTGACAGCGTGACGAGGCCCTTGAAGGTATCGACGTCGATGCGCAACGCACCGACCAGCGGATCGTTGACAAACGCGGTCTTCACGCGCGTCGTGATCGTCGCGTCATCAATGGTCTCGCCGACAGTCTTACCGCATCCGACGAGCGGCCCAACCAGCACCAGCGCGAGGATTGCCGCGAGAAACCTGCTCTTGATCATTGCTGCCTCCAGGCCCGCCATCTGACGAGCACGGCGCCAAAGTGCAAGCTACATGCCCGAGGCGTGGTAGCCCCCATCAACCATCAGGACTTCTGCCGTGACGCCGCGGCCGGCGGGGCCGAGCAGGAACACGGCGGCGTCCGCAACCTCGGACGTCTCGACGGTCCGGCGGAGCGGCGCGCGGTCGCGGTAATGCTGGAGGATGCTGGAGAAACCGGAAATGCCCGAGGCCGCGAGCGTCTTGATCGGCCCGGCGGAGATCGCGTTGACCCGGATGTTGGACGGTCCGAGATCGGCGGCGAGGTAGCGAACGCTTGACTCGAGTGCGGCTTTGGCGACGCCCATGACGTTGTAGTTCGGGAAGACGCGATCGCTGCCCAGGTAGGTGAGCGTGACGAGGCTGCCGCCGCCGCGTCGTTCCATCAGCGGCTTGGCGCCGCGGGCAAGGGCAATCAGCGAGTAGGCGCTGATATCGAGCGACAGGCGGAACCCTTCCCGACTGGTCTGGACGAATGGCGCCGCCAGCTCCTCGCGCGGCGCAAAGGCGGCGCCGTGGACGACGAAGTCGAGCCCGCCGAAGTTCGTATCCAGCTGCTCGAACACCGAGGCGATCTGGCCATCGTCGGTCACATCCAGCGGCAGGATCAGCGGATCGGTCAGGCTTTCGGAGAGGTCGCGGA
>JACDDJ010000103.1 GCA_013817065.1 Acidobacteriota bacterium | reverse complement strand
CACGGTAATCAAGGCGCCGATCGACGGTATCGTCATCTCGCGGAGCGTGGACCAGGGCCAGACCGTCGCCGCCAGCATGAATGCCCCGGTGCTGTACGTCATCGCCGCCGACTTGACGAAGATGCAGATCATCGCGAACATCGACGAGTCCGAGATCGGCCGCATGCGCATGGGCCAGCCCGTCACGTTCCGCGTCGATGCATACCCGACCGACACGTTCCGCGGCACGGTCCACCAGATCCGGCTCCTGCCGACGACGGTGCAGAACGTCGTGACCTACTCCACCGTGATCAGCGTGCCGAATCCGGACTACAAGCTGAAGCCGGGAATGACGGGCAACGTCACCATTGAAATTGCGCGGCGCGAGAACGTGCTTCGCGCCCCGGCAGCGGCGCTTCGCTTCCGTCCGAGCAACGACGTGTTCGCGGCGCTCAAGCAGGACGTTCCCCCCGAGATGGCGCGTGGCGCGGGCCGCGGTCAGGGTGGCCAGGGTGGTCCCGGTGGGCGGAGCGGCCAGGACGGTGCACCGGCAGGTGCCGCCGGCGCTCCAGTGCAGACACCGTCCTCGCCGGCCACTACGCCGTCGGCTACGACTCCGCCCCAGGCTCCGCCTGCGGCACCGCAGGGTCAGCGTCGTCCCGAGGGTCAGGGCGCAACGGCACGGCCCGGCGGCGGCGATAGCAGCGGTGATCGTCCTGCCGGCGAGAATCGCGGCCGCGGCAACAGCAACATGACGCCCGAGGAGCGCGAGGCGCGCCGTAAGCAGATGGACGAGCGCATGAAGAACATGACGCCGGAAGAGCGCGCCGCAATGCAGCAGCGCGGCGGCGGCCGTGGCGGATTCCAGCGTGACGGCGACACCGCCGCAGCCGGCCAGGGTGGCCGGGGCAGCAACCCGTCGGCGACCGGCAATCGCCAGGGCGGCGCGGCGAATCGTCAGGGCACGGGCGCTCGCGACAACCAGGCCGCCGGCGCGAGCCGCCTCGCCACGACCACCGCGACCACGGTCGATGCGCTGTTTGCTCCGCTGGTCCCGACTGAGGGTCGTGGACGGCTCTGGATGTTCGAGAACAAGCAGCTGAGGATGGTCAATGTCCGCACCGGCATCAGCGACGGCATTTGGACCGAGATCATCGAAGGCGGCGACGCCTCACAGCTCCAGCCCGACACCCAGGTCGTGACCACCGTCATCACCGGCCTCGAGCCGGCGGCGCGTCCTGGTCAGCAGAACCCCGGCGGCAGCCCGTTGATGCCCCAGCGTGGCGGCGGGCCGGGCGGCGGGGGCCGCGGTCGATAATGGCCATCCTCCAGGTCCGCGACCTCATCAAGACGTACCACGTTGGCGAGCACGTCGTCCGCGCGCTGCGCGGCGCCAACATGGACGTCCAGGCCGGCGAGTTCGTCGCAATCACCGGACCATCAGGCTCGGGCAAGTCGACCCTGATGCACATCCTCGGTTGCCTCGATCGCCCGACCAGCGGTCAGTACATCCTTGACGGCAACGACGTCTCGCGGATGTCGAAGGACGAACTCGCGGTCATTCGCAACCGCAAGATCGGGTTCGTCTTCCAAGGCTTCAACCTGCTCTCGCGAACAACGGCGCTGGATAACGTCGAACTGCCGCTGCTCTATAACGGCAGCCTCAAGATGAAGACGTCCGACCGCCACAAGTGCGCGATGGAGGCGCTGGGATCGGTCGGTCTCGGCAACCGTGCCGACCACTTTCCGAACCAGCTCTCAGGCGGTCAGCAGCAGCGCGTCGCCATCGCACGCGCCCTCGTGACGCAACCGGCGATCCTGCTTGCCGACGAGCCGACTGGAAATCTCGATACGCGCACCAGCATCGAGGTCATGGACATTTTCCAGACCCTGAACAAGGAGCGCGGGATCACCATCCTGCTGATCACGCACGAGATGGACATCGCCGAGTACGGCACGCGGATCATCCGCTTCCGTGACGGCAAAATCCAGGTGGACTCACCTGTCCTCACGCGGCGGGACGCGAAGAAGGAACTGGCTGCGCTGCCGCCGCCCGAAGAAGATCCGCCGTTGCCGCCCGGGCTCGAGGAACCGGTAGTGGAAGTCGATCACGGCGGCGTCGTTTAGGAACCCTATGTCCATAATCATGACGCTTCGGATCGCGCTCAAGGCGCTGAACCGCAACAAGATGCGCACGATGCTGACCATGCTCGGCATGATCATCGGCGTCGGCGCAGTTATCACCATGGTGGCGCTCGGCAAGGGTGCCCAGACGACCATCGAGGAGCAAGTCAAAGCGGCCGGCACCAACCTGATCAACATTCAGTCGGGGAACTTCTCTCAGGGCGGCGTCCGCATGGGCCAGGGCATGTTGAACACCCTGATGCCTGAAGATGCGGAGGCGCTCCGCGACGTGCCTGGCGTTCAATACGTGGCGGCCGGTGCAAACACCCGCGGCCAGGTAGTCAACGGCAACCAGAACTGGTCCACCAACACCGAAGGTACCGACGTGGACATGCCGCTGATCCGCAGCTGGCCGACGAAGTATGGCTCCTTCTTCTCGCCGCAGGACGTCAGCAGCGCAGCGAAGGTTGCGGTGCTCGGGTCCCTGGTTTCCGACACCCTGTTCGGACCGGACGTCGATCCCACCGGACAGATGATCCGTATCCGTAACCAGCCGTTCAGGGTGGTCGGGGTGATGAGCAGCAAGGGACAGTCGGGTACCGGGCAGGATCAGGACGACATCGTCTTTGTTCCGTACACGACGGTCATCAAGAAGCTGCAGGGCCAGCAGCACATTCAGCGCATCCAGGTGTCGGCGGAAACGCCGGACGTTGCGCCAGTCGCTGCCGCGATCACCGAGGTCCTCCGGACCCGGCACAAGCTGATGCCCGGCGACCCCGACGACTTCATGGTCCGCACCCTTGAAGAGATGGCGGCGGTCCGATCCGAAACGGCGCGGACAATGGGTACGCTGCTGGCGGCAATCGCGGGCGTCTCGCTGCTCGTCGGTGGCATCGGCATCATGAACATCATGCTGGTCTCTGTTACTGAACGGACGCGCGAGATCGGACTTCGCATGGCGATCGGCGCGCGCGGCAAAGACGTCCTGCTGCAGTTTCTCGTTGAAGCGGTGGTCCTTAGCCTCTTCGGCGGCATTATCGGCATCGGCTTCGGATTTGGTCTGGCAGAAGCCGCCGAGCGGTTTCTGCAGTGGCCGACAACGATTCCGGCAAATGCCATCGCGATGGCATTCGGGTTCGCGGCCGCGACAGGGGTATTTTTCGGGTTCTACCCGGCGCGCAAAGCAGCCCGGCTGGATCCGATCGAAGCTCTGCGTTTCGAGTAGTCCACCGTCGCCAGGAGCCATGGCGGACGGGGCGCAGCGTCGGTAACACGTAGTTATCATCACAAGGAGCAGAAGATGAAGCTGGCAAGGACGGGGATTATTGCGGCGGCGATTCTATCGGTAGCCTCGGTGGCGTTCGCCCAGAAGACGGACTTCTCCGGCAGCTGGGCGCCCGAAGCGCCCGCGGCAGCACCGGCCGGCGGCGGTGGCGGCGGCCGTGGTGGCATGATGGGCGGCCCGATGGTCGTCAAGCAGACCGCGGACACCCTGACGGTCGAAACGACACGTGGCGAGATGAAGACCGTCGCAACCTACAAGCTCGACGGCGCCGAGTCAGTCAACAAGATGTCGATGGGCCGCGGTGAGAACGCAACGCAGATCGAAACCAAGTCGACTGCGAAGTGGGACGGCGCCAAACTGGTGATCTCGACGACGCGGGAAGGCCAGAACGGCCCGATGACGAGCGCTCAGACATGGTCGCTCGAAGGCGGCATGCTCACGATCGAGCGTCCAGGGCGCGATGGCGCAACCCGGAAGACGGTCTACAAGAAGACCACCTCGTAACGACCGCCGGGAGCCTTGCGCTTCCGACCGGCCACACAAAGGGCCGAGCGCGAAAGCGTCTCGGCCCTTTTCTTTTCTCTACCTTGATTCGTCTCGAAGCAGCTGCCGGAGCAACTCCGACACGCGCAGACCGCTGACGGGATCGACCATGTCGGCCGCCACTTCGGCGAGCGGCCCGAGGACGAAGAACCGGTCGCGAAACCGCGGGTGCGGCACTTCGAGGCCAGGTTCAACCGCGATGCTCCCGCCGTGGAGGATCAGATCGAGATCGAGCGTGCGCGCCGCGTTCAACCCGGGCCGCTCGCGTCCGAACGCCTGCTCGATCGCGAGCAGCGCATCGAGCAGCTGACGCGGCGAGAGATCCGTCTCCCCCACCGCCACCGCGTTCAGATAGAGGTTCTGATCCTGCGTGCCTTCGCCGACCGGCCAGGTTTCGATGATCTCTGAGAGCACGGTGTTCGAGAGGAGCGCGGCGAGTTGAGAGGAGGCAAAGGCGATCGCGGCATCGCGATGACCGAGGTTACTGCCGATCGCTACTGCGACTCTAGACATCTTCGAAGATAACTTCCAACTTCCAACCTCCACAATCCAAAACGAAAAAGATCACTGCGTTTGGAGGTTGCGAGTTGGGAGTTCTATCTGGAAGTTGGTGTTTGGAAGTTGGAAGTTGGGGCGCCAAGCGCTCCTGACCACCCCTACTCGACCCACCGAGTCTTCAGGACGCCGTCGCCGGTGCCCATGCCGTCGGCGCGGCGGCCGAGGAGATCGTCGCGACCGGCGAGGGCCTGGTCGAAGAAGCGCTGCTGCTCGAGCGTCTCACCGAGGATCACGCGCAGGAGGCTGCGGTGGCGCGCGTTAGGGAGCGCGTCGACCCGCTCGCGCCACCGCTCGACGAACTTGGCGGCGGCGTCGCGGTCAGCCTTCATCACCGTGGCCTGCGCGTCCTTGCCCTTGCCGGGATCCAGATCCGGCACCGGCTGGTCCTCCGGGGTGCCGCCGGTGTCGACGATGGCGTCCTGCATCCAGCGGACGTGCATGTCATCACGGTTGATGACGTACTGGTAGGTGTTGTTGAAGTTGTAGTCGGCGACGAAGCGGGCCGCCGCAACGTGACGGTTTCGCAAGGTCAGCTTGTCGCGATAGAACGCCGACAGGAACTCGAGCAGCTCGGTCTGTTTCACGAGCTTTGCTTTTCCTTGCAGGTGATGCAGACCCGCGTCCACGGGATCGCGTTGAGCCGCGCCGGCGCGATCGGTTCACCGCAGTCGCGACAGATCCCGTAGGTGCCCTTGTCGAGGCGGATCAGCGCTTCCTCGATCGCCTGCAGGATCTTGGCGTCGGTCTGTTTGAGCTTCAGCGCAATGTGGACTTCGTTGTTGCCGCTCGCCTGGTCGGCAAGGTCGCCCTGCCGTGTGTTCATCTCGGTCGACGCGGCGAGCGGCTTGGCCGCCCCGCCGGCAGCCAGGATCTCACTGCGCTTGCGGAGCAACGCGTCGCGATAAGGAGTCTGGTCAGGTTGTGTCATTTTCAATCGAACTGTGTATCGGGCTATCGAGCCCTCTGCTCACCATTTACCGCGCTATCCAACCCGACAATCTTATCAAAAAGCGCAATCCCGACACCGGTTCGCCGGGTTCGACGCTATTCGGCTCTGAGCGTCGCGAGCGGCTTCTTGCGGAGGACGTCGCCGCTGGCAATCACACCGATGACCGCCACCATCGCGGCGGTGATGAGTGCGCCGGCAATCAGCAGCCCGGGCGCGGGTGCCCAATCGATCTCGAACACGAATCGGCACACGGCCCAGCTCAAGACCAGGGCGCCGAGCGCGCCGATCATCCCGGCCAGCAGCCCCAGGGTCGTGTACTCACTCGCCAGCATCATCGTCAGTGTCCGGCTGCTGGCGCCGAGTGTTCTCAGGATCGCGGCCTCGTAGACGCGCTGGAACTTGGTCATCGCCACCGCGCCGACCAGGATCAGCACGCCGCCGAAGAGCGCGATCCCGCCGACGATCGAGACTGCGAGCGTCACGCTCTGAACGACGTCCTGGACCGAGGCGAGCACTTCGCGGACGTCGATCGCCGAGACGTTGGGATAGGCGGACACAAGCTCGTGCTGGAACGCCGCCCGGGCCTGGGTGTTCTCCGGACCGCGCACGATGGCGATGAACGTGTGCGGCGCCCGCGCCAGCGGACCGGGACGGAACACGAACATGAAGCCGCCGTTGCGGGCGTCCTCCCATTCGACGTCGCGGACGTTGGTGACCCGCGCCGCCACGATGCGGCCAAGAACGTCGAACCGCATCCGGTCGCCGACACCGATGTCGAAGCGTTCGTGAATGCTTCGTTCGATCGAGACCTCGAGCTCGGTCGAGTCGGCCGGCATCGGCCCCTGCCCGGTCCAGAACGCGCCGTCGATGATGGTCTCGTTGGATTCGAGGTGGTCGCGATACGTGATCGTGTATTCCCGCGCGAGAGAGCCGCGTTCCCGGACGGCCTGGACGTCATCGAGGTTCACCTCCGTCCCCCGGACGCCGGTCACGCGCGCGCGAAGCACCGGGATTAATCGGGGCGGCGCGGCGCCGGCTGGGATTCTCGACGTCAGAAATCCCCTGATCGGCTCGACCTGGTCCTGCTGGATGTCGATCAGGAACATGTCGGGCCCGCCCTGTTCGAGATCGATCGAGAACTCGTCGAGCAGGTTGCCCTGGACGGCGCGCACCCCGAGAACGAAGAAGGCGCCGAGGCCGACGGCGAGGAGGATCACGCGCGTCTGGTTCCCGGGCCTCTGCAGACTGAGAACGGCATGGCGCAACGCAAAGATGCGCGTGCGTGCCAAAGGGCGAACGCTCTTCACGAGCGCCACGCCGGCGCCGTGCAGGATCAAGGCAAGCGCGCCGAACCCGCCGGTCACAATCAGGCCGACCTGCAGTGACGCCGCCTGCCACGACGCCACCGCGGCGAGTGCGACACTCACCGCCACCGCGACCGCTGCCTGAACGCGGTCGATACCGCGCAGGCGCTCGATCATCGGTCGTCGCGCGGCGCCGATCGCGAGCGTCGAGGGATCTCCGCCGCGAAGCAGAAGCAGCGGCTTCACGCGCCGCACCTCGAGCAGCGGAACGAGCGAGAAGAGCAGAGACACGAGCAGGCCGACTCCCGCGCCCTGCAACACCGCCGACCACGTCAGCGTCACAGGTGCCCCGCCAAACGTCGTCGTCAACGACCCGGGAATGGCGGCAAGTCCGGCGGCCGCAAGACCCACGCCGAGCAGGCTGCCGGCGAGCCCGAGCAGCATGACCTGCAGGACGTACGTTCCGAGCACCTGTCGCGTGGTGGCGCCGATGCACTTGAGAATGGCGACGCTCTTGATCTTCTGCTGGACGAACACCCGCGTCACGCTCCAGACGCCGATGCCGCCAAGGACGACGATCACGAAGCCGACCAGGCTCAGGTAGTTCTCGGCGCGCTGCAGGTCCTCGGAGATGTCGTCTTCCGACATCCGGTAGGACCAGGCGTTCGCGAACTTGTCGCGCAGATCCGCCCGCAGCGTCGTCGTCAGGGCATCGATCCCCGCGTCTTCCACGCGCAGGAGGATCTCGTGCCTGGCGCGGCTGCCGAAGGCGAGGAGGCCGGTCTTCTGCAGATCGTCATAGTCGACGAAGACGCGCGAGCCAAGCGAGAAGGCGCCGGCGCGCCGTCCCGGCTCCTTCATCAGAACGCCGCGGATGGTGAAGGGCTGCCCGCCGATCAGAATCTCGTCGCCTTGCTGGATGCCGAGCTGCGCGAGCAGTTCGGGGCGCGCAATGGCGCCACGGCCGCGCAGCAGCTCATGGGAGTACGGGAGCCCGCCCTGTAACTCGATCTGCCCGTAGAAGGGGAACGGCGCCTGGACCGCGCGCAGCTCCACCATGCGTGCCACCGCATTCCCCGCCGCCGGGCGCACCATCGTGGCGGTCTCGATCACCTCGGTGCGTCCAAGCACCGGCGCGGCCGCGAGATCGCGGTCGATGATGGCGGTGACTTCAGGGGTCCAGCTGCGGTTGGTGCCGATCGATACGTCGGCGGCCATCATCGCGCGTGCTTCCCGCACCAGGTTGCCGCGAACGTTCTGAATGACCGAGCGCAGCGCAACGATCGCCCCGACACCGATCGCCACGCAGACGAAGAAGAACAACAGACGGCGCCACGATGCGCGCAGCTCGCGAACGGTCATCCGCAGAACGAATCGCATCAGCCTTCGGCCCGCGCCAGCACCGGCGCGGACGCCACCTGGTCGGGCCGCTGCTCGCGGTGTTCAACCACGCGGCCGTCGCGGAGCGCGATAGCGACGTCGGCGCGCGCTGCCAGCTCCGGATCGTGCGTCACGAGCACGAGCGTAGTCCTGCGAGTCCGGTTGATGCCGAGCAGGAGCTCGATGATCGAATGCCCTGTGGACGTGTCCAAATTCCCCGTCGGCTCGTCTGCAAGTAGCAGTGGCGGAGCGTTGGCGAGGGCCCGGGCGATTGCGACGCGCTGCTGCTCACCGCCAGACAGCTGCGACGGGTAGTGATGACCGCGCTCGGCGAGCCCGACCTCCGACAGCAAGGTCGTCGCGCGTGCCGCCGCATCTCTGGCGCCTGCGATCTCCATCGGCACCAGCACGTTCTCGTAGGCGGTCAACGATGGCAGGAGATGAAAGAACTGAAACACGAAGCCGATCCGGGTGCCGCGCAGACGCGCGAGGCCGTCCTCGTCGAGCGACGTGATGTCGACACCGTCGATGATCACGTGGCCCGCCGTTGGCGAGTCCAGTCCCGCGACCAGGCCCAGCAACGTCGACTTGCCGCTACCCGAGGGCCCGGTGATGGCCGCAACTGTTCCGTGAGGAATTGAAAGGTCGAGCGGATGGAGGATGGTCAAGGTGCCGGTGCCGCTCGGCACCGACTTGGTCACGCCGCGCAACTCGATCATGAAGTGGCCATCTCGTCGAGCACGGGCCTCAGCACGCGCCAGACGGTCTCGGCCATGAGCGCGGCTCCTTCGGCCGTCGGGTGAACGCCATCACCCTGGTTCAGGTTGGATTGCCCGGCCACCCCAGCCAGCAGGAACGGAATGAACCGGGTGCGTTGTTCGCGTGCGACATCCTGAAACGCCTGCCGGTACGACACCGTGTATTCCGGTCCGTAGTTGGGCGGCGCCTCCATCCCGGCAAGAATCACCACGACGTTCCGTTCCTTTGCCCGGTTGATGATCTCGGACAGGTTCTTCTTCATTTCCGCGACCGAGAGCCCGCGCAATCCGTCGTTCGCGCCAAGAGCAACGATCAGGACCCTGACGTCGCCCTCGAGCGCCCAGTCGAGGCGACGAAGACCACCTGCCGAGGTGTCGCCGGATACGCCGGCGTTCACAACCTCGAACTGGAAGCCCTCGCTGTCGATCGTGCGCTGCAGCAGGGCCGGATATGCCTGTTGTTCGAGGAGTCCAAGGCCGGCGGTCAAGCTGTCGCCGAGCGCCACGACGCGGGGCCTCGCCGGAGGGCTCCCGTCCGCCGGTGCCTCGGCGGGAGCTTGCTGGTTAGACGCGGCCGGATCGTTTGCGTTCCCGGAGCATCCCACCGCCACGAAAACAGCCATCGCCATTGCGGCTGCGCGAGAGTAAATCAGGGGTGTGTTAATCAACTGGCAGTCCGTTCAGCTGTTCATCGAGGGCGGCGATTGCCTGCTCGAGCATGTGCTTGTGTGCCGGTGAGCTGGCTCGCGACAGTTCGGAGACGGCACGCGCGCGCGACATCTCCAGCGCCCGCTTCCTGGTGAGCCGGTCGCGTTGCTCAGGTGTCAGCAGCGGGCCTACCTTTTTATCCCGGGCGGCCTCTTCTTGCTGAGCTTCGACGAACTTCGAGTCGAATCCGCGTGCCATCCTGCGATTTTAGCCCGGCATGGCGGTATGCGCTTTGCTGTTATGCCGGGAAGACATGCCGGGAACCAGAGAGACCGTCCGCATTGCCGCGATCGGCGACCTTCATCATGGCAAGAACGCCGTCCAGGGCTCCCTTCAGCCTCTGTTCGCACAGATCACCGACACCGCCGACATCCTCGTTCTGTGCGGAGACCTGACCGACTATGGCCTGTCTGACGAGGCCCGCGCCCTGGCGCGAGAGATCACGAGCACGGTGAAGATCCCGTGCGTGGCGGTGCTCGGGAATCACGACTACGAGTCGGGGCAAGAGGCGGAAATAGCGAAGATCCTCGTCGACGCCGGGGTCGTGATACTCGATGGCGACAGCACCGAGATCCACGGCGTCGGCTTTGCCGGCGTCAAAGGTTTCTGCGGCGGCTTCGGCCGGCGAGCGCTCGGCCCGTGGGGCGAACAGATCATCAAGCACTTCGTCCGCGAAGCAGTCGATGAAGCCTTGAAGCTCGAATCAGCACTTGCCCGTCTGCGCACCGAAAGGCTCGTCGCGGTGCTGCAC
>JACDDJ010000681.1 GCA_013817065.1 Acidobacteriota bacterium | reverse complement strand
CTCCCGGCGACGCAGGGCGTGCCGACGACGCTCGTCGTCCTCTCGACGAGTGGCTTCACCCTTGAGGCCCACGAGCTGGCCGAGCGCCGCGCGGAGCGCACGCTGATCATGGTCGAGCCCAACGAGGCCGGGGGCTACAGCGTCTTCGGCCCCGTTGAAACCAAAGCGATCAGCGACCTGTTCGACCCCGAAGCCGACGAGGACAAGCGCAGCCGCCTCCGCGAGTTGATCGAATCAAGCCAGGGCGACCTGACCGGCAGCGGCATCGCGACCGACCGGGTCATGGCGCGCACGAAGCTGCCGCTCCAGCTCGTGGAAACGGAGCTGAAGGAGTACGCCAAGCAGAATCGCGGCCTCGTCGCCAAGCGGCTCGACGGGCGGATCGTGCTGTTCCGCGAGGGGTCGGTCCCGATCACCGCGTCGACGAGCCCTGGAGGGTCCAACATGCCGATGATCGACCGGATCAAAACGCTGTTCGCGCGCAAGGGCGAGACGGAAAAGAAGATCAGCTTCCTCTCCGAGCGCCGCGCCGCGCTCGGCCAGCAGCGCGACCGTGCGTACGAGGAGCTGGCCGGTTTGGAGCAGAAGGATTCGGCGCTCGTGCGGCAGTTCAAGGAGAGCAACGCCGACGTCGCCAAGCGCCGGGTGACGAGCCAGCTCGTCCAGCTCCGCAAAGAGATGGAGCGGCGGCAGCAGTTGCTCAGCGTCTTCAACCAGCAGATCAACGTCGTCAGCACCCACCTGCATAACCTCGAGCTCGTGCACCAGGGCAAAAAGGCGCAGCTTCCCGACTCCGAAGAAATGGCGACCGACGCCGCCAAGGCCGAGGAAATGCTCGCGTCGCTTCAGGCGAACACCGAGCTGGCCGAGTCGGTTGGCACGAGTTTGCAGGGTGGCCTCAGCGCCGAGGAGCAGGCGCTCTACACCGAACTCTCCGGCGCCGCGCCGTCCAACAGTGTCGCGGTGCGGACGCCCTCTCCGCCGCGGCCGGTCGATGCGAGCGACGCGAGTGATGTTGAGCCGTCAGACTCCGTTCAGTCCCGCACTCGAACCGGGCGTATGGACCCCGAGGCAGGCTGACGCGATGGCCCTCATCAACAAACTGTTCGGCAAGACGAAGACCCTCAGCCAGCTCACGCCGCAGGAGCTGCGCAAGGAGGAGATCCTGCTCACGAAGCAGCGCGACAAGCTGTTCAAGCAAATCGAGACGATCTCGACGGACAAGCAGCGGATCTTCGAGCAGGGGGCGAAGCAGAAGTCTCCCGAGCTGCGCAAGGCGCTGGCCCAGGATTTCGAGCTCAAAACGCAGCAGCAGCTCATGAACGCGCGCGAGCTGAACTTGCGCAGCAAGGAGCTGCTCACCGTCAGCCGGCTGCGCATGGTGAAGGAGAACAACGCGAAGGGCCGGGCGCTGGGGCGGCTGAACCTGACGGACAAGGACGTCGCGAAGATCAGCGGCTGGATCGAGGACGACGCGGTGAGCCAGGACGTCTACCAGGACCGGCTCAGCGCGCTGCTCGATCTCGGCAGTCAGTCTGACAAAGATGCCCTTGCCGGAGCCGGCCTGTCCCAGGGTGGACAGGAGCTGATGAACATCTGGGACGAACTCGACCGCGGCGGGATCAAGCAGGACGACGCCTTCGCCGAAGCCGACCGCGCCGTCCGCCGCCGCAATGCGTCCCCGGCCGACGGGGAGCAGTGATTGCAATGCCCGATCCGCCGCACCGGAAGAACGCCGCGGAGTGGGTGATGTACGTCGCGCTGTGGCCACTGACGCTGGTGGGTCGATTCAAGCGAAGAATGATGAGCCGCAGATGAACGCAGATAAACGCAGATGAAAGAGATTCTTGCATCTATCCGCGTTCATCTGCGTTCATCTGCGGCTAAGTCCTGACCGAGGCATTCATGGGCCTGTTCAAATCGAAAGACGAGCGCCGCATCGAGCGCGAGATGAAGATCCGCGGGGGGATGCGGGCGATCGAGCGGTCGATCCGCCAGCAGGAGAAGTTCGCCGACGACTTCATCAAGAACGCCCGCCGCGCGAAGCAGATCGGCGACGAGGGGCAGTACCAGTTCGTCCGCAATGCGCTGAAGAAGACGGCCGCGGTGAAGAAGATGCTCGAGCGGCAGCTCCTGGCGATCAAGAACGCGATGCTCATCCAGCAGCAGGCCGCCGCCAGCCAGCAGTTCGCCGAAAGCATGACCCTGATGGCCCGCGAGATCGGCCGGACGTTCGGCGAGATGGACCTGACGAAGACGCAGGCCCAGTGGGAAAAGGCGGTCGCCCAGGCAGGGAGCATGGAAGAGCGGATGGAGGTTTTCCTCGACTCGATGGAGCAGTCGGCGCTGAGCGGCGCCTCATCGACCGGCACGCGTGAAGACCTCGTCACCGACGATGAAATCGACCGCATGATCAACGCCGAAGTGCTCGCGAGCGAGAAGCAGGAGCTGCGCAAGCTTGATGAGCTGGAGAGCGAGATCGCGAAGGAGCTGGGGGCGACGAAGCAGAAGGATTAGCGTCTTCGGGTTGACTTGATGCCCGGGTGCACGAATACTTGCGGGCCGTGCGGCTGCCCAACGCCGAGCGCGCAGACCTCGGCGACAAGCTCGAGCAATACGTCCTGAATCCCAACCACCGCCACGGGCGACACAAGGCCCGCGTGTTCGAATCCGTGCTGGGGATCACGCTTGTCAACCGCGAAATCCTCGCAAATGCCATCCTCACCGCCGCACGGAATTCCGACGAGGCGGAGGCGCGCGGCGATAATGGCCACGGTGAGCTGTACGTCCTGCGCTTCCCGCTGCAAGCAGCCGCCGGCGCTGCGACCATCCTGACGGCGTGGATCGTTCGCCACGGCGAGGATTTTCCACGCCTAACGACGTGCTATATACTTTAACGCGATGAGCAGCCCCGCCCCGCACATGCACGACGTGGTCGCCTTGCTCGAAGAAACCCCAACCCGGCACTTCGAGAGCGGCCGGCCCCTGCTGCTGCGGCG
>JACDDJ010000680.1 GCA_013817065.1 Acidobacteriota bacterium | reverse complement strand
TTACATCACCGCCGTGCTCGACGTGCGGCTCGATCATGGTGCGCAGCGGGTCGCTGTTCCGATCCAGTCATCCCGACCACTTTCGACTGCCGGCGGGACGTCGGTGTAGCAGGCTGTACCCCACGAACGGGCCAGCGTCACCGATAAACGCGGAAGGCGCCGAATCATCGCGCCGCTCGATGACGCCTCTTGCCGAGGGCGATTCTAGGCGCGCGTGTTCTTGCCCTCGTCGACGACTTTCATGCGGCCGACGTATTCCTCGAAGAGCATGCGCATGCAGTGCCGCGACGCCTCATCGCCGGAGCGGATCTCATCGTGGAGCGTAGAAAACCCGTCGCGCATCTCACGACGGGTCTCCTCATCGCCGGCGCGCATCTCCGTGCGGACGGCAGAAAATTCGTCATGCATCTCCGTACGGAGTTGCACAATCTGCGACACCACGTGATCCACCCGCGCTGGTAACTCCTCGAATCGTGTCACCCGCTGCTCCAGACTCTCTACTTTCGCCTCAAGGCTTTGCGGCGCCATCTGTCATCTCCATCCAGCCCGCGCACCCTTGCAATCGGCGCGAAGCTCAGAGGTGACGAGAGCGAACGGCGTGCCCACTCGACGACGACGATACCGTCGTCCGGGGGGAGGGTCAAGGGGTCGACGAGGCTCAAAAAGCGCTCATGCTGTGAAGACGGGACCGAGTAGAGCAGCGCGTGGCGATCGCACAGCAGCGCCGTCCAGCGCGGCCCGAACCTGCGCGATAATCCGGTCAACATGGCGCACCAGTACCGCACCACGATCGCCTGGGACGGCGCCGGCGATACCGGCACGTCCAGCTACGCCGTCTACGGACGAAACTACCGCGTCCGCGTGGAGGGCAAGCCCGACATCGAGGCGTCGGCCGACCCGGCCTTCCGCGGCGATCCCGCGCGGCACAACCCGGAGGACCTCTTCGTCGCCGCCATCTCCGCGTGCCACATGCTGACCTACCTCGCGCTCTGCGCGCGCAACGGCATTCACGTCGTCGCCTACGAAGACGCCGCGACGGGCACGATGGAAGAGACGCCGGATGGCGGCGGCCGCTTCGCCGAGGTGGTGCTCCATCCGAGTGTGACCATCGCCCAGGGCAACGCGGACCTCGCCGCGAAGCTCCACGACAAGGCGCACGCGCTCTGCTACGTCGCGAACTCCTGCTCCGTTCCGATCCGACATCACGCAACGATCCATGAGGGCACCCGATGAAGGATGTCGCGATCGTGCTCGATCACCGCCCCGGCGCACTCGCGGACCTCGGCGAAACGCTCGGCCGCGCAGGCATCAGCGTCGAGGGAGGCGGCGTCTGGACGTTCGACGGCGCAGCCGTCGCGCACTTCCTGTTCGCGGACGATGCGCCGGTGGAGCCGGTGCTGGCGGCAGCGGGATTCCGCGTCCTCGCCGAGCGGGAAGTTGTGACGGTGAGGCTGCGCCAGGAGGAACCCGGTCAGCTCGGCAAGATCGCGCGCCGGATGGCCGATGCCGGCGTGAACATCGAGGTCCAGTACAGCGACCACGATCACCAGCTGATCCTCGTCGTCGACGACCTGGCGCGCGGCCTCGAGGTGGCGCGAACGTGGACCGCTGCGTCCTGACCGCCGGACCCTTGCACTTTCTGCCATCTTGACGCTCGGTCGCCGACGATGCCATCGTCGTCGAGAAGAGAAGAGAAGAGAAGTGAGCGATCGCAGATACCGAGATGACGCATATACGAGCCTCTGGGTGTGACGCTCGCGCACGTACGGAAGCGTGTGGCAACTGCTGGGGAATCCGACGGTGATCGCGCGCGTGCTGACGTTGGTGAGCGTGAACGTCCCCACGGCCGCGCCGGCCGACCGGGTGATCGTCCTTGCTCCGAAGGGTGGCAGATGTTTCGATTCTCGAATCCGCCGGTGGTGCAGATTTTTCGCCTCCGGCCCCTCCCCGTGATCAGAACGCTCCCAAAACCAGTGTGCTCTGTCTCGGGTCGGGGTTTGCAAACGCCTGAACCGTGCTTGCCCATCGGTGTGCGAATGTGCGCCACCCGGCAGCTGGCGCGGCGGTCGCGCCGGGCGTAGAATCGGGTCGGAGGCGGAGATCACGCAATGACACGCGCAGCGCAGCGCCTGAGAATGACTTACGACGATCTGGTAGCGCTCCCCGATGACCGGCTGCGGCACGAGCTCATCGACGGGGAGCACTTCGTGACCCCCTCGCCGGCTTCGCGGCACCAGATTATCCTCGCGAATCTGTACCGCCTGATCGGTCCGCACACGCACGCGACGAAGTGCGGCGTCACACTCTTTGCCCCGTACGACATCGTGTTCACTCCGTACGACGTGGTCGAACCCGACCTCATGTATTTTTCACGCGCACGGTATGCCCAGGTGGTGACGGAGAAGAATGCCCAGGGCGCGCCCGATCTCGTCGTCGAGATTCTGTCGCCCGGAACCCGCCGGCGAGACGAGGGTTTGAAACGGCGCCTCTATGAGCGCATGGAGGTCGGCGAGTTCTGGATTGTAGATCCCGCGGCCGAGACCATAAAAGTCGACCGCCTGATTGACGGAAGTTACCGCCAGACGACGCTCACGCGGGCGACGGCCGCCACGCTGACGACGCCCCTGCTGCCAGGGCTGAACGTTCCCTTGGCGGATGTCTTCGAGATGCCCTGAAGAGTGCGCCTCGTGTGGCTGCGCGATCAGGTCGGTGTACGCTCCCTCGATGTCGTCCAAGACCGGCCGGAACGATCCCTGCCCCTGCGGCAGCGGCCAGAAGTACAAGCGATGTTGCCTGGCGCGCGCCGAGGCGACCCGGCTGGCGCGGATGGAGCCGTTGCTCTTCGAGGCGCTCGAGGAGCCGACCGATGATGACGAGTGGCTGGACGGCCTCGACGATCCTCCGCCGTTCGACGTCAGCGCCGTGACGCTCGTCCGCTACGAACGCGGGTTCGTCAATACGATCGAAGAGCTCCAGGCGGGCGTTGGACTCCGGGCGACCGAA
>JACDDJ010000679.1 GCA_013817065.1 Acidobacteriota bacterium | reverse complement strand
GAGCACGTGCGGTGCCGTAGCTGGCACACGAGATCACCACGCGAAGATGGCCAGAGACCACGAGAGGATCGGGCGGATCCGGGATGCGGCGGCGCGAGTGGCTGCCAGTTACGGGCTCGAGATCTTCGACGTGCAGCTGCGCCGGGAGTCGATCGGCAACGTACTTCGGGTCGTCATCGACCGTCCCGACCAGGGGCGAGTGGAAACACCGGAGGACGCTGTGGGGATCGAAGACTGCCAGCGCGTCAGCCACGACCTGAGCGCGGTGTTGGACGTCGAAGAGGAAGAACTGGGCGAGGCGGCTCTCGCGCAGGAGTACACGCTCGAAGTTTCGTCGCCGGGGCTGGATCGGCCGCTGCGGCACGAAGCGGACTACCGGAGGTTCGCCGGACGACTCGCGAAGGTCGTCACAAACGAACCGCTCGATGGCCAGTCGGCGTTTGCGGGCCGGTTGCGCGGCGTTGAAGAGGGTCACATCGTTCTCGAAGAAGGGCGCCGGACCCATCGGGTGCCGCTCGGGTTCGTGAGGCGGGCGCAGCTCGTCGTTGAATTTTAGGAGCCCTTGGCTCCCCGATCTGCCTGCTGTCGGCAGCCCGGGGACCGGGGCAGTCGAACGCACAGGAAGCTCGGAGCTAGGAGCTGAAAGCTTCACAAAATATGGCCACTGTAAATCCGTTGTTGCAGCAGATCGACGCCATCGCCAAGGAGAAGGGCGTTGATTCGCAAATCATCATCAGCGCCGTCCAGGACGCGCTGGAGGCGGCTGCCCGCAAGCGTTACAAGAGCGAAGCGCTGCGCGCGCGATTCAACCAGGAGACCGGCCAGCTCGAGTTGTATGCGGTAAAGCGGATCGTCGAGGAAGTGATCGACGAGTCGACGCAGATTTCGCTGACCGAAGCGCAGGGGCTGTACGGCGAGGAAGCCGAAGTCGACATGGAGATCGAGTTCCCCCGCCCGACGGAGGACCTCGGCCGCATCGCGGCACAGACGGCCAAGCAGGTGATCTTCCAGAAGGTGCGGGAAGCCGAGCGCGACAACGTGTATGCGGAGTACAGCGAACGGATCGGTGAAGTCCTCAGCGGGATGGTGAAGCGCTTCGAGAACGGCGACATCATCATGGAAATGGGCCGCGTCGAAGCCCAGCTGCCGCGCAAGGAGCAGTCCCGCGCGGAAAACTACAACGTCGGCGACCGCGTCCGCGCCGTCGTCCGCGGCGTGAACCGCAGCGCAAAGGGTCCGCAGATCGTGCTGTCGCGCACCGATCCGGCTCTGTTGATCAAGCTCTTCGAGCAGGAAGTGCCGGAGATCTACGACGGCACGGTGATGATTCGCGGCGCCGTGCGCGAAGCGGGTGATCGCGCCAAGGTGGCGGTCTACTCGCGCGAGCGCGACGTCGATCCGGTCGGCGCCTGCGTCGGCATGAAGGGCACGCGCGTGCAGTCGATCATCCGCGAGCTGCGCGGCGAGAAAATCGACATCGTCGAGTACTCCGATGATCCGGTGATGTTCGTGACCAGTGCGCTCAGCCCCGCGAAAGTGCAGCGGGTATCGATCGTCGACGAGGCCGAGCGCGTCATGGAGGTCATCGTCGAAGACAAGCAGCTGTCGCTTGCGATCGGCAAGAAGGGCCAGAACGTTCGGCTTGCCGCCAAACTGACCGGTTGGAAGATCGACATCAAGAGCGAAGAAGACAAGCGCCGCGAAGTCGAGGCACAGTTCGGCGAGCTCGAAGCGGCCCCCGGCGATGAGGCTGCCGCCGGAGCAGCGGCAGAGGGCGGCGATGCTGCCGAGGGCAGTGAGGCAACTGCCGCCGAAGGCAGTGCGGAGCTGGCGGCAGATCCGCAGAGTGAGGACCCGGCGAGCGAAACCGCTGGCGCCGAGAGTGAAGAGAGCGTCGCGACCACTGCTGGCAGTGACGCAGATGATACGACGGACAAACCGTCGAATACGTAATCAGCCGACATCAACTGAATGGCAACTGTCCGGATTTATAAAGTCGCGGAGCTTCTCAACACCACGAGCCAGGAAGTGATGGCGCTGCTCAAGCGCGATCACGGCATCGAGGTGAAGAGCGCGTCGAGCACGATTGAAGAGGTCGTCGCGCGGGAGTTCGTCTCCCGCATGGCGCGTCAGCGCGGACTCAACGTCCCGTCAAACGCGTCGTTCGCCGATACGCCCGTCCCGATGAAGGGAAAGAAGCCCGGCCACGGAAAGCCCCAGGAGCCGGTCAAGCCAGCGGCGCCGGCGCTCCCACCGCCGCGACTCGTCAAGAGCGCCAAGCCGGTCATGCCGCAGGAGCCTGCGGCCCCGCCTGCCGCGCCTGAAGCCGTGCTGATCCCGGCGGAGATTCCGCCGCCGTTCGAAGCGGTCGAAGAGCCGCAGCCGGTCAGCCGTCGCGAGGAAGAGCCGGTCGTTCCACCGCCAGCGCCTGCTACCGAGCCGGTCGCTCCGTCGCAGCCAGCCGTTGCGCGTGAAGACACACAAGCGCCCGTCGCCGAGCCAGAACTCGAGCCGGTCGCTCCGCCGGTTGTCGAACCCGCGCCCGAGCCGGTGAGGCCCGCGGCTGCGGCGCCGCCTCGACCGGTGACGCCGGCACACGTGCCGCGAGTCGTACCTCCCACTCTCCGTCTGCGCGTCGAAGATCCGCGGACGGGGCAGGCGCCGCCGGCGCCGCCGCGCCGGCCGATGCTGGTGCGTCCGCCCGTTCCTCCGACTCCGGCAGCGCCGCAGGCGCCGACGGGCAACCTCAGTCGTCCAGCCGGGACTCGTCCTGGCGCGCCAGGCCTTGCCGGACGCCCGATGCAACGTCCGGGCACTGGTCTGCCGCCGCGTCCAGGGTCGGCCGCGGGTGGACCACGTCCACTGCCCTCGCAGCCGGTTCGTCCGTCACAGCCGGCCCGGCCCGGCATGTCTCCCGGATATCGTCCGCCGCCACGCCCGGTTCACAGGTCCGGTGCACGGCGCGAAGGCCCGCGCCCGCCGATCATGCAGCAGCAGCCGGCAGCGC
>JACDDJ010000678.1 GCA_013817065.1 Acidobacteriota bacterium | reverse complement strand
GGCATTCCCCTAATGAGGCATGTCCGCTTTTCACCAATTGCGGACATAAGCCGCTATCGGTCTCCAAACTGGAATGGCGCGCAATAGGCCACCAGCAGCAGGAAGCCCACGATGATGACCACGGTCAGCAGCAAGGCTCTCATCCAGTTCATTCGGGGAGAGTGCCCGACGAATGCCCGCTTTCCACCCAATGGGGCCATTCCATTTCCCTGCCGCCTCAGGATCTGTCTGAAAACAATTGACTCAGGCCGTACTGGCGCTGCCGAAGCTGCGCTTGAAGGTGACGCCGAAGTTCAAATGGCGGTTTCGCTCGCGAAATTCTCGAAGGGACAATTCCGATGCCGCTCGGTTGGGGAGGAACATCAGCCGCTCGCGCTGGCTCGCCGTATCTAACAGATTGTCGACATCGAGCGTGATGGCTGTGCGCGCATCGGGCCGGTACTCGACGAATGCAGTCCCGTACGGTCCCCCGTTGAAGCTGGAGTCGAACTCGTCGGTGCGGAAGAAGGTAAACCTGTCCCGGTCGGCGACGACGAAGCCGTAGGAGAAGGCGCCGGCGTCACGCCGGACGTCCACATTCCACTCCCAGTCCGGGAAAAAGCCGCTGAAGTTGCGGGGCTCGCCGCTGATCGGATCTTCGACGCGGGTTCGCTGAACCTGTCCGTTGAACTTGGCTCGAAGGCCGCTCCACAGAACACTGAGAGGAGCGTCGAGTGTCAGCTTCGCAAAACTGCGCCTGCCGGTTCCGATATTGCCCGGAGCGTCGAAAGCCCGTCCGTCCTCGCCAAAGACGAGCACGCGGTCCTGGAGCAGGCTGATGAGATCGTGGCCCACGTCGAGCTTGGCGAGGCCTTCGCCGAGGATCGGCCGGTCCACGGTCAGACGGAACTCCCAGGCGCGCTGCGGCACCAGATTCTCGTTGCCGGCATTGACTCGGTCGTTCGACAGCTCGGCGGCGCTGATGAAGTCGGAGAAATCGAGCTGTGCGACCGTGCGCCGGATTGTGAACTGTGAGTGCCAGCCGCCCCCGGGCTTCCAATCGATGGTCGCAGTCGGCTTCAGGAAGCTGAGCGACCGGTCGGCGGTCGCGTCGCCGCGCACCTTGAGCTGCGAATGTTCGAAGTTGAGCCCGGCATCGATGCGCAACGCCGGACTGAGCGGTCGGCCGGCGTTGACGAACGCTTCTCCCCGTGTCTCGCTGACAGTTGCACTGTCGATCGGCAAATCGATCCGCGTCCGCTCGCCGTCCGGATCGATGACGAACAATTCGACGTTGCTGTCGAGCGTATTCAGCACCGCTTCGCCGCCCGCCTCGAACGTGAATCCGGCAATGTCCTGGTGCGACCAGCTGAGGCGGCCGATGCTCTCGCCGAGGCTTGCCTCTTGCGTCTGTTCGAAGCCGCCAACTACCTGCGCGGCGTCGCTCAACAGCCCGCTGCGCTTGATCAGGGCGTCGAAATTGTCCTTTTTGGTCCGAGTCGCGAGCCCGACCAGCTTGATTGCTCCGCCGGCGAGGGGCCGCGTGATGTCGCCGCCGATTTCAAATACCGGTTCGTCGTTGTCCTGGACCAGCGAATCGTCTCGCGGGGAGCCGTCCGCTGGGAAAACCCGATTGTCCTGCTCGAGCTTAAAGGTGCTGGGCTCCCACCGGCCGTTGAGCCGGATTGCATTGTCGCTCGCACGTTCAAGCGCCCAGCTGCCGGACAGATAGGTGTCCCGGTCGTTGAATCTGTTGAACTTGCGGCGGAACTCGATGAGGTCGCCCGTCGCGGGATCTGTAAGGGTGTCGGTTCCCTCGTCCGGAAAGTAGTTGTGCTCGCTGGCCGCCGACAGGCTGATGGTCGAGGCTCCACGCTGGATTATCGCCGAGCCGGCTGCATTCGGCGTAATTCGCCCGGTGTAGGCGCGCCGTGCCGACAAGGTGACATTGCCGGTCGTTCCACCCACGGCCGACAGAATCACGTTGAGGACCTGGCTCTTGCCCGAATATTCGGCGCCGAACAGATCGCCCGGGCCGACCTCCACACGCAGGACGCTGCTTGCCGGGATCCGCGCCAAACTGGTTTCGAGACTTTCCGCCTTGGAGGTCGGCCTAACGCCGTTGATGACCACGTTCCCGGCCGCTCCGGCGAAACCGCGGACGTCGTTATTCCCCTCGTCCAGGGTGAAACCCGGCGCCCGGCGAACGATGTCGAGGGCGGTGCGTGGTGCAAAGGATGCGAAGAAATCCGCCTCGTAGACGGTGGTGCGCTGGGTGGGAGCGGCGATCGGCGGCGGCGTGCCCGGCGGCGTCACCTGGGCAGGCGCCGCAGAGGCGAGCAGAACGGCGGTAACGCTGGCGGACCGTAGCATGTCTAATCCTTCACTTTGGTCCGCCCTTTGTGCCTCTCCCCGCCAATCTGAATAAGTGCCATAGGTCGCACCCCGGAACCGTGACCTTCGGCACATGGCAGGCGGCTCACGCTGTGGCAGCATCCACCCATGGCAGGCCATCTCAGATATTCCGTGCGAAGCTTCGGATACTGGGTCGTGACATGGCTGGCGGCAATGCTGCTCGGCACGGCCGGGCATGCCCAGCTTCCGCAGCCGGGCAAGAACGCGATCGCGGCCAGCCTCATCCCGGAATCCGCCGTCGTCGTCCCGGGCGAGACCGTGACGCTCGGCCTGATGATGCGGCCCTCGCAGGGCTGGCACGGCTATTGGAAGAATCCCGGCGACAGCGGCATCGAGACGCAGATCGCTTGGGAGCTTCCCGCCGGCCTCACCGCCGGACCGATCCAGTATCCGGTGCCCGAACGGCTGATCATCTCGGGGCTGATGAACTACGTGTACGAGGGCGATTACGCGCAGCTCATCGACGTGAGCGTACCCGCGGGCCTGGCGCCCGGCACCAGGCTGCCGATCCGCGCACGAGTCGATTATCTCGCCTGCACCGACGAGATCTGCGTGCCCGAAACCGCGGATGTCGCCGTCGATCTGCAAGCAGGGCTGACACCGGGTGCGCAGACG
>JACDDJ010000677.1 GCA_013817065.1 Acidobacteriota bacterium | reverse complement strand
GCACAACCTGGCGGACCTGCGCGGCCTGCAGGATTGGCACCTCCGCTACGCGCTGGCGAGCGTGCCGGGCGTGGCGGAAGTCGCCAGCATCGGCGGTTTCGTCAAGCAGTACCAAGTGAATCTCGACCCGAACAAGCTGTCGGCCTACGACCTGTCGGTGAAACAGGTCGTCAATGCGATCAAGGCGAGCAACAACGAGGTGGAGGGCCGTCTCCTGGAGTTCGCCGGCCGCGAGTATATGGTGCGGGGCCGCGGATACCTGAAGAGCATCGACGACATCGAGCAGGTATCACTCGGCGCCACGCCAGCCGGCACGCCGCTGCGTGTGGCCGACGTCGCCGAGGTGCGGCTCGGCCCCGATATTCGTCGAGGGGTCGCGGAGCTCGACGGCAAAGGTGAGGTCGTCGGCGGGATCATCGTCATGCGGTTTGGCGAGAACGCCCTGCGCGTCATTGACCTCGTCAAAGCGAAGCTCCGCGAGATTCAGGGGGCGCTGCCGTCCGGCGTGCAGATCGTGCCGACGTACGACAGATCGTGGCTCATTCAGGAATCGATCGGCACGCTGCGCCGCACCTTGATCGAAGAGGCGATCGTTGTCTCGATCGTGATTCTGATTTTTCTCTTTCACTTCCGATCGGCGCTCATCCCGATTCTCGCGCTCCCGATCGCCGTGCTCGCCTCGTTCATTCCGATGTACTACCTGGGCGTGCCGTCGAACATCATGTCGCTCGGCGGCCTGGCGCTGGCGATCGGCGTGCTGGTGGATGCCTCGATCGTGATGGTGGAGAACGGCTATCGTCACGTCTCGGAACCGGACGAGGAGGGCCGCCTGCCCGAGGACCAGCCGCGGGCCGTGATCGCGGCGGCGAAGCAGGTGGGGCGCCCCATTTTCTTCTCTCTCGCGATCATCATCGTGTCCTTCGTGCCGGTCTTCCTGCTCGAGGCGCAGGAGGGCCGCATGTTCCGGCCGCTCGCGTTCACCAAGACATCCGCCATGGTCTTTGCGGCGCTGCTCTCGATCACACTCGTACCGGTGCTGATGGCGATCTTCATCCGCGGCCGGAACCTCAAGCCGGAGGCGCGCAACCCGATCTCGCGGTTCTTCACGGCGCTCTACGAGCCGGTGCTGCGGCTGGCCCTTCGCTGGAAGTGGATCGCCCTGCTCGTGAACTTCGCGGTGATCCCGCTGACCGTGCCCCTGCTCTTCGCGATCGGCAGCGAGTTCATGCCGCCACTCTACGAGGGGTCGATGCTCTACATGCCGACGGCGCCGCCCGGGCTGTCCGTCGGCGAGGCGACACGCCTGCTGCAGGTGCAGGACAAGCTGCTCCGGCAGGTGCCCGAGGTCGAGCGCGTCTTCGGCACGGTCGGCCGCGCGACGACGTCGACCGACAACTCGCCGATGGGCATGGTCAACACGACCGTGACGCTCAAGCCGCGCGACCAGTGGCGCCCCGGCCTCACGCTGGCGGCGTTGCAGGCGGAACTCGACGAGAAGCTGCAGTTCCCTGGATTCCCGAACGTCTGGACGCAGCCCATCCGGAACCGCCTGGACATGCTGCTGACCGGGATCAAGACGCCGGTCGGGATCAAGATCTTCGGCCCCGATCTGAACGTCATCCAGTCGCTCGGGCAGCGGATCGAGCGCATCCTGACGGACGTGCCCGGCACGCGGAGCGTCTACGCCGAGCGCGTGGCGCAGGGCTACTTCACCGACATCGAGATCGATCGGCGTGCCATCGCGCGACACGGGCTCACCATCGAAGAGGTCCAGGACGTGATCCAGTCGGCTCTGGGAGGCCAGAACGTGACCCGCACCTTTGAAGGCCGCGAACGCTATCCCGTGAACGTCCGATATCAGCGGGCGTTCCGCGAAGACATCCCCGCGCTGCAGCGGATGCTGGTGAAGACGCCGATGGGGGCCCAGGTGCCGCTGGGCCAGCTCGCCGAGATCACGATGACGACGGGGCCGGCGATGATCCGCGACGAGGACGGTCAGCTGGCCGGCTACGTCTACGTGGACACCGCCACCGGCGATATCGGCGGCTACGTCGACGCCGCGAAAGCGGCCATCGGCCGCGGCCTCGAGCTGCCCGCCGGCTACACGCTGCAGTGGACCGGCCAGTACGAGTTCCAGGTGCGCGCGCGCGAGCGGCTGCGCATCCTGATCCCGATCGTCTTCTTCATCATCTTCATGCTGCTGTACATGACGTTTCACTCGGCGTCCGAAGCGACGATCGTCATGCTGTCAGTGGTGTACGCGATGACGGGGGGCGTGATCCTGCAATGGCTGCTCGGCTACAACTTCTCGGTCGCCGTCTGGGTCGGCTACATCGCCCTCTACGGCGTCGCGGTCCAGACCGGCGTGGTGATGGTGGTCTACCTCCACGAAGCGCTCGATAAGCGTCTGGCGAAAGGCGGCGAGATCACCGAGGCGGACATCTGGGACGCCACGATCTCCGGCTCCGTCCTTCGACTGCGGCCGAAGCTGATGACCGTAACCGTCGTCATGGCGTCGCTGATTCCGATCATGTGGAGCCACGGCGTCGGCTCGGACGTGATGAAACCCATCGCCGCGCCGATCATCGGCGGCATGGTGACGTCGACGATTCACGTCCTCATCATCACGCCGGTCATCTTCTACATGATGAAGCGGCGGGCGCTGCGGAGGGGTACGTTGGTGAAATCCGGCGTGACGATCTGATCGATGTCCGGGAACAGTGTGGTAGAAGCAGCGCTCGCCATAGCGGCGGGCCAGAGGTGAAGGAGGATGCAAATGTCATCGAGAGCAATGATGGTGGGAGCAGCGGTGATGGCAGCGGTGATGGTATCGGCCGCGTGCGGCAGCGGACAGCCCGAGGGGGCTCCGGCGCAGGCCGGAATGGACGTCATCCTGACGACGACGCCCGATCCGGTCCAGACGGGCGACAACACCTTCGAGGTGATGGTGCGGGAAGACGGGAAGCCGGTCACCGACGCCACCGTCTCGACGGAGTTCTATATGGCGTCGATG
>JACDDJ010000676.1 GCA_013817065.1 Acidobacteriota bacterium | reverse complement strand
CTTCCTTCTCTGACATCGGCACCGCGTAGCCGGGCACCGCGACGGCGATGGGCACGTAATAGCGGTCCGCGGCGAGCCGGAAGTAGCCGCCGTTCATCATCACCGGCAGGTCAGTCGCCGACACCGGCGAGAAGAGCTGTTCCTGGAGCTGCGTCTCGCGATCGCCGCGATTGGTGTGCGCAAAGTCGCGCGCCGCGAAATAGCCGGCACGCGCTTCGACGCGGTGGCCGTCGCGCTTGACGCGGACCTGAATCCGCCGGAACCGCCCGTCCTTCACGTTGTTGGTGCTGCTGTATCCAAGCAGGTAGTAGGCGGACATATCGCGGACCACGCGCGTGAATGCCTCGTCGAAATCGTTGGTATCGGTGAAGGCCCGTCCGCCGGTGTCGGCGGCCAGCGACGTCAGCGTATCCTGCGACGCGGCCAGCTGCGCGAACTGGCGTGATACGCCGCGGCCGGAGAAGAGCGCCTGGCCGCGGCCGCTCGCCTGGCGGGCATCGCCACCAGGAACGACTGCCTGCAGCCCGCGCGTGTCGACCGGGTAGATCGAGACGTGGGCGAGGACCGCCGCATTGATGGCGGTGCGCAACTCGCCCTGGTTGTCCTGGCCGCTGCGCTCCACCCCGGCGGAGAAGTAGAGGATCGCCTTCTTCTGCTCGATCGGGGCGAGCGTCTCGGCGAGCGTCCGCAGCGCGCGCAGCCGGACGTCGTTGTTGAACATGTCCATCTCGCTCGCTTCGGCGGCCGCTGCGTCCGTCGCCGCGGCGGCGGCTTCGTCGCTGGCCGCGGTAGAGGCGTCGGGGGGCGGGGTGGCGGTCCCCTCCGTGTAACCGAGCTGCGCGAGACTGGCGGCAACCTTGGTGCGATCGCTGGTGAAGTCGGTCAAAACGTCCAGCGTTGTACTGACGGTGGCGACCGCGATCATGTCGGCGGGGGACATCTGCTCGCTCACATACTTGTTAGCCGAGTCGACGGCGCGCTGCACATCTTCAGGCTGCATCGAGCTCACGTCAAAGAGCAGAACGATCAGCCGTCGTCCTGCAACGTCGGCGGCCGTCAGCGGCTTGCTCTCGACTGGCGCGGAGGACGTGTCCGCCATCCGTTCGCCCACACCGGCCAGCAGTTCCGTGGTCGTCAACGGCTGGACCGCGGTGTCGGACACTTCCTGGAACGTCAGACCGAGAACCTCCTGCGGCTTGCCGTCTTCCCGCACCTCGAAGTCCGCGGTCGTCAGGTCGCGCACGATGTTGCCGGCCCGGTCGCGGACGACGACGTCCACGGACACGAGCTCGCGACTGCTGCGGAACGTCGGACGACGCTGTTCCTGGGTCGCGGCAGTTGTCGCCGCCAGGACGGTGATCACGACGATGGCGATGTATCGCTTCATCTTCAAAACCGGAACCGCAGACCGAGCTGCATCGCGCGCATCGGACGAACCGAGGTGACCTGGCCGAACGTGGGCGAATTGACGACGGTGTCGATGCCGGCGTAATTGACCATGTTCAACAGGTTGCTGGCATTCAAGTTGATGCTGAGGACGCGTGTGCCGCCGAGCCGGACGTCACGCGAGAACTGCGCGTCGAGTTGCCGGCTGCCGGGGCCGATGATCAGGTTCCGGCTCGCCGATCCGAACGTGCCGACCGAAGGCACGGTAAAGGCGGCGGTGTTGAAGAACAGATCGATCGATGGATCGTTCAGCTGGATCGCGTCGCCGTTGTAGTTCGCTCGCAGCGTGCCGCTGACACCGCGCGCGACATCGGCCGCCGCGGCCTGGACGCGAGGGGTGTAGGGCGTGCCCGATTGCCAGGTGAAGGTCGCGGTCGCGCGCCAGTTCTCGAGGAGCCTGGCCCACCCACCGCCGTTGTTCAGCCACCGGCGATTGGTGCCGAAGGGCAGTTCGATGCTCGTGTCCGCCGCGAACTGGTGGCGGCGATCGAAGCTCGAGAGGCCCCATTCCGCATCCAGGTCCTGATCGTTCTGGGCGACGATGGTGCCGCCGCCACCGATGGTGGAGGCGTTGTCCCGCGATTTCGCCAGGGTATAGCTGATGCCGCCGCCGAGGCCGCGCACCGGGCGTCGCCGGACCCGCAGCGCCAGCGCGTTCAACACCGAGGATCCATCCGAGGTCTGCCAGAGAAACGGCTGCACGTCGGGGATCCGCAGGCCGTCGGGCCCGCGGTTGGGAGCACGGACGATATCGAGGCTCGACCCGCGCGTGTGGGTGTAGCTGGCGCCGACGTTCCAGACCTGGCGAAGGTCCTTCGACAGATCCATGTTCGCCGTCTGGACCAGGCCGAGATCGTAGTCCTTGTTCACGCCGTAGTTGTTCCTGGTCTCGTCGGGCGCCGACCCGGCAAATGCCGTCTGCAGGGTGAGGGGATCGGTGGCGGTGCCGAGCTGGGTGTCGGTCACCGCGAACGGCGGTTGCGCGACCATCTGGCGTGCGATCGATGCGTAGGAGCCGGCGTTGAAACTGATGCCGTATCCGCCGCGGACGACCGTGCCCGGTGCGGCGCGCCAGGCAAACCCGACGCGGGGCGCCAGGTTGTTGGTATCCGCGCGCAGCAGCGCGGCCGGGAACGCACCGGTGAAGGGACCGGTTTGCCCCGACAACACTGCTGCGGCAGCTGAGAAGTCCGCCGGCACATCGAGGTTGGCCATCTGTCCGTTGTCTTCGTAGAACGGCCAGAGCAACTCGTACCGCAGACCAAGGTTGAAGGTCAGGGCGCCGCTCTTGCGCCAGTCGTCCTGCACGAAAAGACTCATCGACCGGCCGGCCATCTGCACTTCGCCGGGGCCGTACTGGACGATCGCCTGCTGCGGCATCCCGAGGAGAAAGTCGGCGAAGTCGAGCCCGCCGCCGCGCGCCGCCGCCGATCCGCCGGAACTATAAAGGCCGGTAAAGGTGTAGGCGCCGCGGGCATTCGCGTCCGACCGCGAATCGGCCTGGTCGACGCGGAAGTCCCCCCCGATCCGCAACGTGTGCGTGCGCCACGGCTGCGTCAGCGTGTAGCC
>JACDDJ010000675.1 GCA_013817065.1 Acidobacteriota bacterium | reverse complement strand
ACGCAGAGTATTCAGATCATCGAGGACGTAGAAGCTGCGCCCGTGTGTCGCAATGGCAATCGAGTTCTCTTCGACCGACGCGTCGGCAACTGGCAGATCCGGCAGATTCAGTGACAGCGACTGCCACGCGTCGCCATCGTTGTAGGACACGTAGAAACCGTGCTGCGTACCGGCGTAGAGCATGCCCTTGCGCTTCTTGTCTTCGCGGACGACGTGCACGTAGTCGAGCGGCCCGATGCCGTTCACGATCTTCGTCCACGTCTTGCCGAAGTCGTGCGTCCTGAAGATGTAGGGCTCGAGGTCGTCCAGCAGCGGTTTGCGGACCGAAACATACGCCGTGCCGGCGTTGAAGGCCGACGCATCGATCTGGCTCACGCGGCCGAACTCCGGCATTTCCTTCGGCGTGACGTTCGTCCACGTCTTGCCGCCATCGCGCGTCACGTTGACCAGCCCGTCGTCCGAGCCGGCCCACAGGATGTTCGCGTCAGTCTTACCCGGCCCGAGCGCGAACACGACGCCGTAGATCTCCGGTCCGTTCATGTCGCCGGTGATCGGCCCACCCGAAGGGCCCATCGTCTTTGGATCGTGACGCGAGAGATCGCCGCTGATCCGCGTCCAGGTCTGTCCCTGCGTCGTCGTCTTCCAGACATGCTGCGAGGACGTGTAGAGGATCGTCGGATCGACCGGCGAAAAGATCAGGGGCGTGCTCCACTGCCAGCGCTCCTTGACAGCGCTCGATGGCTCACCGGAAAAGATCCGGGGATACGGATTCACTTCGCGCTGCTCGCCGGTCTTGCGGTTCAGGCGGGTGAGGAACGTTCCGTTGTTGCCGCCGGAGAAGATGACATCGCTGTCCTTGGGATCCGGCGCGATCGTGCCGTTCTCCGAACCGCCGGCGCCGTACATTTCCGGCGCACCGCCGCCTCTTCCGCCACCGCCACCACGTCCTGCACCGGCGGTGCCGCGACCGCCAGCTTCCTCAACGGCGCCGCCGCGCCGTCCCGCCGCCTGGGCCTGCGCAATCTGCGCCCCGACCGGCGACACCGCGGTGCTGCTGATGCAGACGGTACTTCCATCCTGCTGCGCGCCGCACAGGTGATACGGCATGTGGGCCGTCGTCGCGACGTGGTAGTACTGCGCGGTCGGATAATCCTGTGCCGTCCAGCCCTGCCCGACTTCCATCGAAACCGCACCGCCGCCATCGTTGCCGATGACGAGATGCTTGGGGTTATCGGGGTTGATCCAGAGATCGTGGTGATCGCTGTGCGTGCCCTGGCCGATGTTCGTAAGCGTCTTCCCGCCGTCGATGGAACGATAGCCACTGACGTTCAGCAGGTAGACGGTGTCCCTGGCAACCGGATCCGCGGTGACATGCGTGTAATAGAACGCCCGCTGACGGATGTTGCGATCGGCGTTCACCAGCGTCCACGTCTTGCCGCCGTCGTCCGTACTGAACAGCCCGCCCTTTTCGTTCTCAATCAGCGCGTAGACGCGGGTTGAATCGGCTCCTGAGATCGACACGCCGATCCGGCCGATGACCCCAGCCGGAAGGCCCTGGCTCCGCGTGATCTCGGTCCAGGTCTCTCCCCCGTCGGTGGACTTGAAGAGACCACTGCCCGGGCCACCGCTGGACATCTGGTACTCGACCCGGTAGGCCTCCCACATCGCGGCGTAAACGAGGTCCGGGTCCTTGCGGTCGAGCGAAATGTCCACCGCCCCGGTCTTCTCGTCTCTGAACAGAGTCTTCTTCCACGTCTTGCCGCCATCGGTGCTCTTGAACACGCCGCGTTCCGCGCTCGGCGCTCCGTACTTGCCGAAGCTCGCGACGAAGACGATGTCGGGATTGGTCGGATGGATCCTGATGCGTGAGATCGCCTGCGAATCTGAGAACCCGATGTGTGTCCAGGTCTTGCCTGCGTCGGTCGACTTGTAGACACCGTCCCCGGGCATGATGTTGCCGCGGATGCACGACTCCCCCATCCCGATGAAGACGATGTCGGGATTGGAGTCGGAGACAGCGACCGCGCCCACCGAGGCGCTTTTGATCTGGCCGTCCGTGACCGGTAACCAGTTTTCGCCCGCGTCGGTCGTCTTCCACAGCCCGCCACCGACGGCACCGAAGTACGCCTCTCGAGGGCGGCCCTTGACCCCGCTGACGGCGATCGATCGCCCGCCCCGATCCGGACCGATGCTCCGCCACGTCAGTTGATCGAGGATCGGATTCGGTGCCCCTGCAGATGCAGGAGCCTGCTGAGCCGTGCCGGGCACGAGCGCAACGGAAACGATGGCAGCGGTGACGGCGGCGAGCACCGCGGGGCGAATGGTCATGGAGCCTCCTGATGGAGGCCCATTATTGCCTAGCCCGGACTGCAGCGACCTGTGAACTCTTTTTCATCGCGCCGGGAGTATTGCCTCATCGCTGAGGCCGTAGTAGCCTCCTCGCCTATGTACTCACGCGAAGAAGTCAAAGCGATCACCGACAAGGTGCTCAGCATGACCGCCAAGGCTACTGGCGCCGAAGTCGATTTCAGCGGCGGCGAGCGTTCCGCGACACGGTTCGCGAACTCGACCATCACCGCCAACATGGTCCAGTTCGACCGCCAGGTGAGCGTCACTGTCAGGCAGGAAACGAAGACCGGCAGCGCCAGCACCCGGCAGTTCGACGATGCGTCGCTGCAGGAGATGGTGAACAGCGCGATGAAGGCGGCGGAAGGCGGCCGCGAGAACCCGAATCTCGAACCGCTGCTCGGGCCGCAGACCTACATACCGGTGAATGCGGCGCTGCCATCAGGCGTGAACTTCGGACCGGCGGAGCGGGCCAGACTGGCGAAGGCCAGCATCGACGTATCCGACAAGATGAAGACCGTGGGCTCCGGCTACATCCCGAAGACACACCAGACCAGCTGCACCGCAAACTCGAATGGCCTGTTCGCGTATTACCAGGTCGCGGAAGCGAGCTTCATCCTCACCTGCCGGACCCCCGACGGCATGGGGTCGGGGTGGGCAGGTACGACAG
>JACDDJ010000674.1 GCA_013817065.1 Acidobacteriota bacterium | reverse complement strand
GTGACGCCGCGAGAACGCGAGATCGTCGTACTCGTCGCAGACGGCCTGTCCAATCGGCAGATCGCCCAGCAGCTGTTCGTCTCGGAACGAACCGTGGAGACGCATGTCAGTCATGTGTTGACCAAACTCGGGGCCAGCAAGCGCGTAGACATCGCTACCTGGGCCGTTGCCGGCGGCCTGTCAACCGCGAGCGGCCAGACATGATTGGGCGGCACACTGACCGCATGGACAACCAGCGTACCGGCGAAGTCCTGCTGACCACCCCTCGATTGTTCCTTCGGAGCTGGCGAAGCGACGATCTGCCGGCCTTTGCCGAGCTCAACGCCGATCCGGAGGTTATGCGTTACCTCGGGCACGTCCTCACCGGCGCGCAGTCCGAGGAACTGGCCAGTGACATTCAGGACCTGTTCTTGCGGCGGGGAATCGGGATGCTGCCCGTTGAGCGCCGTGCCGACGGCGCGTTCCTAGGAATCTGCGGGGTCAGCTACACGCCGTGGTACCCCGACGAGGAGATCGGCTGGCGCTTCTGCCACGAATACTGGGGGCACGGGTACGCCACCGAGTCGGCGGCCGCCTGGATGGCGTGGACTTTCGCCCGACCGGACGTGTCGCGGCTCATCTCGGTCACCGACGTACCGAATGCTCGCAGCATCGCGGTGATGAAGCGCCTCGGAATGACTTTCGACCACGAGGCCGAACTCGAAGAAGACGGCGAGCACTTCCGCGCGGTGGTTCATTCGATCACTGCCCAGCAATGGCGCGACCGGCAGACTTAGTTCCGGTCGTCGGTCAGGCCGCGCCGAAGGTCCCCGACGGCAGGCCGGGCGTCGCCGTCCTCCTCGATGCGGGCGGAGGACTCCAACTGCCACGGCACGTTCGTCACCATCACGCCCGGCTGGAACAGCAGCCGGCCCTTGAGCCGCAGCGCGCTCTGGTTGTGCAGCAGCTGCTCCCACCAGTGGCCGACGACGTACTCCGGGATGAAGACGGTGACGACGTCGCGCGGGCTCTGCAGCCGGATGTTGCGCACGTAGTCGAGGACCGGGCGGGTGATCTCGCGGTAGGGCGAGTCGATGATGGTCAGCGGGACCGGCAGGTCGCGCCGCTCCCACGCCTCTTGCAGCGCCCGCGTGTCCTCCAGGTCGACTGACACGGTCAGCGCCGTGAGGTCGTGCGGCCGGGTGGCCCGGGCGTAGGCCAGCGCCCGCAGGGTCGGCGCGTGCACCTTGGACACCAGCACGATGGCGTGGTTGCGGCTGGGCAGAGGCACCAGCTCGTCCTCGGGCTCGAGCTCCTCGGCGACCTGCTCGTAGTGCCGGGTGATCGCGCGCATGAGGGCGTAGAGGACTGGCATCACCAGCAGCACGATGTAGGCGCCGCGGGTGAACTTCGTGACGATGACGATGACGAGGACGACCCCGGTCAGGGTGCCGCCGATCGCGTTGATGACCCGGCTCTTCAGCGCGGCGCGGCGCTTGTCCGCAGTCAAGGTTCCGCTGCTCAGTAGCCGGTTCCAGTGCCGAACCATGCCGATCTGGCCGAACGTGAAAGAGGTGAACACCCCGATGATGTAGAGCTGGATCAGCTTGGTGACATTCGCGTCGAACGCGAGGATGAGCAGTGCCGCGAAGGCGGCCAGCAGCAGGATGCCGTTGCTGTAGACGAGCCGGTCGCCGCGGGTGTGCAGCTGGCGCGGCAGGTTGCGGTCCTGCGCCAGGATCGAGCCCAGCAGCGGGAAGCCGTTGTACGCGGTGTTCGCCGCCAGAATGAGGATCGCTGCGGTCATCGCCTGCACATAGAAGAACGGGAACGTGCTGTCGCCGAACACCGCCGCCGACACCTGCGCGATGACGCTGCGCTGCACGTCGTCCTCGGCAAAGCCGCGGAACTGCAGCGCCGGATCCTCCGAGTAACGGACGTCGGAGAGGATCGCGAGCGTCGTGATGCCGACGAACATCGTCATGGCAAGGCCACCCATGAGCGCCAGCGTCGTCGCGGCGTTCCTGCTCTTGGGCTTGCGGAAGGCCGGGACGCCGTTCGCGATCGCCTCCACCCCGGTGAGCGCCGTGCAGCCCGAGGCGAAGGCGCGCAGCGCGAGGAAGGCGAACGCGAGCCCGGTCAGCCCGACGCTCCCGTCCTCCGCCAGCACCTCGTATCCGGCGCTCTCGGCCCGCGGCGCGTCGCCGCTCACGGCTTGCAGGACGCCGTACAGGATCATGGACAGGATGCCGAGCACGAATCCGTACGTCGGTATGGCGAAAGCCTTGCCGCTCTCCTTGACGCCCCGCAGGTTCATGGCGGTGAGAAACGCGACGAAGCCCAGCGCCAGCGCGATGCGATGGTCGGCCAGGCCGCGGGCGGCGGAGATGATGTTGTCCACGCCGGCCGACACCGACACCGCGACGGTCAGGACGTAGTCGACGAGCAGTGCGCTCGCCACGACGACACCGCTCCTCTTGCCGAGGTTCTTCGTGGCCACCTCGTAGTCGCCGCCGCCGCTCGGGTAGGCGTGCACCAGCTGGCGGTAGGACAGCACGACCACGGTGAGAAGGACCACGACGCCGGCCGCGAGGTAGGGCGTCAGGTAGAGGTAGGCCAAGCCGCCCAACGTCAGGACGACCAGGAGCTCCTGCGTCGCGTAGGCCACGCTCGACAACGGGTCGCTGGCGAAGATCGGCAGCGCAAGGTACTTGGGCAGCTCCTGCTCGCTCTGCCGGTCGCTGCGCAAGGCGCGGCCGAGGACGACCCGCTTGAGGACATCGCTTGCTCCCGGCATTCCGGAGAGGGTACGGCTGCCCGCCGGGCCTGCGCGTGTAGCGTCTGCGCGGGCCGGAGCCGAGTGTGAAGGGATCGCCGTGCACGTCGTGATCATGGGCTGCGGCCGGGTGGGGTCTGCGCTTGCAAAGGCACTCGAGGCGATCGACCACTCGGTGGCCATCATCGATCAGGACGCCTCGGCATTCCGCCGCCTGTCGACTGAGTTCGAGGGCAGCAAGGTCACCGGGATCGGCTTCGAC
>JACDDJ010000673.1 GCA_013817065.1 Acidobacteriota bacterium | reverse complement strand
CATGCGCGGTCTCTGCCGCCGGCGAGCCTGCGGGTTGCGGCCGCCGACAAGGTTCACAACGCGTACGCAATCCTTCGCGATCTGCGCAATGTCGGGGACGAGGTGTGGTCCCGCTTCAACGCTCCCGCCGACGATGTGATCGCATACTACGAGGGTCTGGTGCGCGCGATGCGCGAGTCAGGCGGCGGCAAGCTGGTCGACGAGCTGGATCGGATTGTGAAGGGAATCCAGCGGGAGATTGGGTATTAGAACGTGCGACGTGCGACGTGCTACGGGCCACGTGCGACGTGCGGTGCGACGTGCTACGGGCGATGTGCGGTGCTACAGGCGATGTGCGGTGCTACGTGCCGCGGTGTTTAGTGAGGAGAGATCTATGAGATTTCGAGTGGTCGCTTCCGTTCTTCTGGCCGCGGTGGTGTCGGTGTTGCCGATGGCGGCGCAGCAGGCACCGACCGAGGCACCGTTGCGACGGCCAGACATCCACTGGGTCCCGACCCCGCCGGCGGTCGTGGATGCGATGCTCAAGTTGGCCGACGTCAAGCCGACCGACGTCGTGTACGACCTTGGCTGTGGTGATGGCGTCATCGTCGCGACGGCCGCTCAGAAGTACGGCGCGACGGCGGTCGGCATCGACATCGACCCGCAGCGAGTAAAAGAGGCGACCGAGCGAGCGCAGAAGATGGGCGTCTCCGATAGAGTCGAGATCAGGCAGGGTGACCTGTTCGAGGCCGACATCAAGGACGCGACGGTGGTAACGCTTTACCTGCTCCAGTCGCTGAACATGAAGCTGATGCCGAAGCTGCAGAAGGAGTTGAAGCCGGGCACGCGCATCGTCTCGCAGAGCTTCAACATGGGACCGGACTGGCCGGCTGACAAGCAAATCGAAGTGAACGGTTACAACGTCTACATGTGGACGGTGAAGTAGCGCTCCCGGAGTGGGCGGCGGCGTATTCCGGGGCTAGACCAGCCTCTCGGCAGTCGCCGGGGCAGCGTACCCTTCGGGGGCGTCTTGCCCGCCGAAGTACTCCTTGCCGTCAGGCCGGCGGATCCTGGAGTGAGTGACGACGCGATCGCGGCGCGCGCCGCGGAACGACTCGACTGATGTCCAGCCACGCTCCGCGTTCGCCTCGAGAAATGCCGCCAGTCCAGAAGTGAGCGACTTGATCACGTTCGGTCCAATGGCATGGTCGAGCATCGCCGCGGTGCAGACCTGCACCGTGCCGCAACCGAGCATGAAGAAGCTCAGCGCCTGCGAGAAGTCGGCGATCCCGCCGATCCCCGAGAACGACTTATCCGGGAAGGCCGGCGTCATCTGCGCCATCTTCGCGAGCGACAGCGGCAGAATCGCGGGGCCGCCGAGCCCACCGCTCGAGACGTAGCCGTCCACGTTCACCTCGAACTCCAAGGTTGCCGGGTCGATCGGCGGCAAGGACGGAAAGGTGTTGGACGACACGATCGCGTCCGCGCCGGCATTCAGTGACGCGCGCGCCTCGGCGACGATGTCGGTGGTGGACGGTGTCAGCTTGCACCACACCGGGACCTTCGCGACTTCCTTGACGACCTTGGTGACAACCGAGATCAGTCCTGCGTCCTTACCGACGTTGGATCCCATGTCCTGCCGGTCCATGTGCGGACAGGACAGGTTCAGCTCGAAGGCATCGGCGCCGGCGTCCTGGCAACCGACCGCCAGCTCCTGCCAGTGGCGCAGCTCCTTGTCGCTGCCTGAACCAGCCATGATCGATGCGACGAGGATGTGCTCCGGGTAGGCCTTCTTGATGTTCTCGATCCTGGGCAACCACCAGTCGATCGTCTTGTCCGAGATGAGCTCCCAGTTCCACGACGAGTGCAGCGCGCTGCCGGCCATTCTCTGCATCGACAGGCGCGAGGTCGCGGGATCGGTTCGGAGGAACTTCGTCTTCGGGCCAGCGACGTTCGTGACCGGGTGCAACCCGATCGTCTTGGTGACGACGCCGCCCCAGCCCGCCTCGAACGCCCGCATGATGTTGCTCTCGGATTCGGTCGGCGGCGCCGACGACAGCAGGAACGGGTTTCTAAACCGCAGCCCCGTAAAAGACACCGATAGATCGGCACTCATGTAAACCCCCCAGGACGCTGAAGCGCGCATCTTAGCACTCGCGGGATGCGAAGACGCACCCGCGAATGGCCGATGGAAAATGGAAGATGGAAAAGTGCTAACGTTCGAGCGTCTCGCCATGCGAAATCTCAAGAATTTCATCGCCGGAAAATGGGTCGATTCTGCGAGCGGCCGCCGAGTACAGGACCTGAACCCGGCCGACACGGCCGAGGTACTTGCCGAGGCGCCCAACTCCACTGCGGAAGAGGCGGCAGCGGCGTGCGACGCCGCGGCGCGCGCGTTCGAGGGATGGCGGAACACGCCGGCGCCCGTACGCGGCCAGATGCTCTACCGGGTGCAGCGCCGGATGGAAGAACGGCGGCAGGAACTCGCCGAGGCGCTGACGCGGGAAGAAGGCAAGACCATCGGCGAGGCGCGCGGCGAGGTCCAGCGCGCGATCAATGTGATCGAGTTCTTCGCCGGCGAGGCGCGACGAATCACCGGGATCACCATCCCCTCCGAGCTTCCCCACAACTTCTGCTACACGGTCAAGCAGCCGGTGGGTCCGGTCGCGATCATCACGCCGTGGAACTTTCCGGTGGCGATTCCGATCTGGAAGATCGCGCCGGCCCTGGTTTCCGGCAACACGGTCGTGTTCAAGCCCGCGACACTGACACCAATGACCGCCTCGCTCATCGTCGAGATCTTCGACTCGTGCGATCTACCCCCCGGTGTACTGAATCTCATTTACGGCGGCGGGCGCGAGGTCGGCGACACCATCGTGAGACATCCCGCCATCCAGGCGGTCTCGTTCACTGGTTCCAATGATGTCGGGGTCGCGCTCTACTCCGCCGCAGCGGCCCGGGGGATCAAGTGCCAGTGCGAGATGGGTGGCAAGAACCCGATCGTGATCCTGGCGGACGCCGACCTCGATCTCGCTGTTG
>JACDDJ010000102.1:9956-10401 GCA_013817065.1 Acidobacteriota bacterium | reverse complement strand
ATCAGCGGCACCGCGGCGGCCGGCTACCTGATCTCACCGGCGATCAACGACGCCTACACGGTCGCGAACCGGGTGTTGAAGGCGAAGGGTGACGTGTTCCGCACCGGCACCCCGGCCACTGTGGATGGAGCTGTTTATCCAGTCGGATCCTTCTACGTTGCCGCAAGCGCGACGACGACGCCAATCGTCCAGGCGGCGGCCAAGGAGCTTGGCGTCAACATGCACGCAACGAGCGCCGGCGCCGGCGCGAATGCGACGAAGCTGACCGACAAGCGCATCGCGCTCTGGGACACGCAGACCGGGTCGATGCCGTCCGGCTGGACGCGCTACATGCTCGAGCGCTTCGAGTTCCCCTACACCATCGTGTGCGGCGCCGGGTTCGATGATGCCGATCTGAAGTCCAAGTACGACGTCATCATCATGCCGTCCGGCGCCAGCGTGCGTG
>JACDDJ010000102.1:0-9946 GCA_013817065.1 Acidobacteriota bacterium | reverse complement strand
GTGGCGGTGGCGGTCGCGGTGCCGCGCCGGCAGGTGCCTTCGCGGCACCGACAGCACCGGCGCCACAACCGAGCGATCCGGATCTGAGGAGTCTCTGCCAGGTCACGACCGGCACCGGCAACGGCGCGACGGCCGAAGCCAACGTGCGCAAGTTCGTCGAGGCCGGCGGAACGGTCGTGGCGGCGGGGTCGGCGGCCGAGGCGATCGCGGCGAGTCTGCAGCTCCCGGTCACTGAATATCTTGTGGAGCGCCAGCCGGGGCAGCCGGACCGTCCGCTCGGCAGCGACAAGTTCTACGTCCCGGGCTCGATCGTCCGCGTCGCGGTGGACAAGACCGCGCCGTCCGCGCTCGGCTCAGAAGACCACGTCGACGTGTACTTCAACAACAGCCCGGTCTTCCGTCTGCAGCCGAACGCCGTGTCGCGGGGCATCCGCCCGGTGATGTGGTTCGATACCGACTCACCGCTTCGCAGTGGATGGGCCTGGGGTCAGAACTACCTCGAGGGCGGTACTGCCGCATTCGAGGCCACCGTCGGCAAGGGCAAGGTCCTCGCCTTCGGGCCGGAGATCACCTTCCGCGCCCAGCCGCACGGCACGTTCAAGTTCCTGATGAACGGCATTCATTCCAAGTAAGTCCAAAAGAAAAGGGCCGGACCGCATTCGCGGTTCGGCCCTTTTGGCGATTGAGTCAAGTCCCAACGCCCAACCGCCAACTCCCAAAAACTACAAACTCCAAACAACCCGCAACTCCCGAGAGAGATTCCTCCCCTTGGGAGTTGGAAGTTGGTAGTTGCCTAGCGCCCACCCCTTCCCTGTGCAGGCGGGGCGGGAGGCGCCGGCATGTTCTCCTTCGAGAAACGCGGCAGCATCTCGTCGCGCATCGCGAGGTGATATACGGCCGACGCGATGGCGGCCGCCGTCTTCTTCACATCGTCCTCGATGATCCGCTCGTAGGTGTCGAGGTTGGTGTGCCAAGTGTAGGTGTTGTACTCGATCGGGTCCTGGCTGAGGCCGATGCCGGGCAAGCCGGCATGGTTGAAGGACGTGCTGTCTGTACCCCCCGCGCGGCGTCCGTCGGTCGCGGTCACGCCCAGCATTCCGAAGTCGACAAACGGTGCGAAGATCTCACGCAGGACGGTCGCGGCTTCGGGCGGACCAAACACACTGGCGCTGCGGATACGGCCGGTGCCCGAGTCGACGTTGAAGTAGCCGTTGAATTTGTGGAACTCCGGCTTCGGATTCTCGGCAGTGCCGAAGTGCTCCTTTACGTACGCCTTCGATCCGAGCAGGCCCTGCTCCTCGCCACCCCAGAGCGCGACGCGGATCGTCCGGCGCGGCTTGACGCCGATCGCCTGGAGGATGCGAGCCGCTTCCATCATCACGGCGCAGCCAATTGCGTTGTCGGTCGCGCCAGTCGCGGCGTGCCACGAGTCGAGGTGGCCGCCCAGCATCACGACCTCGTCCGCCTTGTCGGTGCCGCGGATCTCGGCGACCGCGTTGTAGGACTTCTCGGCCGGGTAGGTCTGGTTGACGATGTTGAATTCCAGGCGGACGGGCGTGCCGTTGGCTAGGATGCGGGTGATGCGTCCGTAGTCCTCGTTGCGGAGGACGACGGTCGGCGGCGCCTTGGTGACATCGTAGGTGCTGTTCTGGAAGGCGCGGATCTGACCGTGGTCACGACCCGCATCGTTGACGCGAACGGCTGCACTCATCATCATCGCGTTCACGGCGGTGTTGACGACTGCCGGCGAGAGCCGGGTGGGATCCGGCGGCTCCGCGTTGCCGCGTCCAGCACCGGCGCCGCGTCCGCGGCCGCCGCGGCCATCGCCTGGCGCGGCATTCGGGTCCAGCTGCTGCCGGAGCTGCTCGTCGTCACGACGAAGCGCCGGCGGATTGATGTTCACCGCTACCTTCGTGTGCGGACCGACGAACACGATCTTGCCCTTGACCTTCGGGGTCATGTCCTTGATCCACGCGTCCAGCTCGGCCTGGGTGGGCCGGGTCGGCGCCACCACGTGCACGGCTTCGGTCGTGACGGTGCCCTTGGTGGACGGCGTCCATGCGAGCACTTCGCCAACCAGGCTGTCCTTGACTGGAGAAATGATGTGCGCCGCGAAGCGTTCGTTCAGCCATCCCGGACGCGGCGTGCCGTCGGCGTTGACGAAGTCCCACGGCTCCAGCTTGCCGTTGGTGAACCCCCACTCGGTCATCTGCTTCACGGTCCACTCCGCGGCGGCCTTGAAGTTCGGTGAACCGGTCAGGCGTGGGCCATGCACATCGGTCAGGAAGTGCATCGTCCGCATGATCTGTGAGTTATTTTCCGCTTCGGCGCGGATCTTGGCGTTGATTTCAGTATCGATTTGTAAGGATGTAAATGCCGGCGCCGAAGCAACGGTCAGCCCCGCGATCACCGCAATCAGCGTGTTTTTCATATGCGGCGAATGGTAACAGACGAAAGTACATTGGGGAGGCGTGCCTGGAGGCTACATTTACACGACGGAGGTACTCGAGGAGCTGGCGCGACATGGCCTGGCGCCGCGCGCCGATACCCCTCCCCAGCAACTGCGTAATGCCGTCAGGGACCTCTATAAGCATGAGATCAAGCGGCTGAAAGCGCGCCTGCTCGCGCGTGAATTCCCGAAAGGCGAGTACGCTGGCAGGGTCGTCGCGCTGAGGCGGCGCTACCCGCTGCTGTCGATCCCGATGGAGCTGTGGATCGAGCGGCAACGCAGTGGGGTGTAGCGCAGCCCTTTAGGGCTGCCACAGTGTATCTATGAGTGATTTCGAAAAGCTCGGCATCTTCTATCTCGGTCGCGAGTACGACATCGACGCGGCCAAACCCACTGCCGTTCCCGTCCTCTATGAGTCCCGCGACCTGGTGACGCACGCGGTTTGCGTCGGGATGACGGGCAGCGGCAAGACAGGGCTCTGCCTCGGGCTGCTCGAAGAGGCAGCCCTCGACGGCGTGCCGGTGATTGCAATCGATCCAAAAGGGGATCTCGGTAACCTCCTCCTTACGTTCCCCGGACTGTCGGCCGAGGAGTTCAGACCCTGGATCGACGAGGACGAGGCGCACCGCTCATCACAGACCCCCGAGGCGTTCGCCGTGGCCGAGGCCGGCAAGTGGAAGGCGGGTCTGGCGGACTGGGGGCAGGACGGAGACCGAATCGCGCGGCTCCGTGCCGCGGCTGATTTCGCGATCTACACCCCGGGAAGTGCTGCCGGCCTGCCGGTCTCGATTCTGAGTTCGTTTGCGGCGCCGCCTGTAGCCGGGCAGTCGGACCGGGAGCAGCTCGCCGAGCGCGCGAGCGCGACGGCGACAAGCGTGTTGTCGCTGGCCGGCAGCGAGGCAGCGCCGAGAAGCCGTGAGCACACCTTGCTGTCCACGCTCTTCATCACGGCGTGGACCGCCGGACAGGATGTCACGTTCGACTCGCTGATCCGGCAGGTTCAGTTGCCGCCGATGCAGAAGGTGGGCATTCTCGATCTGGAATCGTTCTTTCCTCAGAAGGACCGCTTCGCGCTCGCGTTGCAACTGAACGGTGTGATTGCGGCGCCCGGCTTCGAGCAATGGTTCGTCGGCGAGCCGCTGGACCCGGCATCGCTGCTGCGGACGGCGAAAGGGAAGCCGCGCGTTTCCATCTTCTCGATCGCGCATCTCGGTGACACGGAGCGGATGTTCTTCGTCTCACTGCTGCTCAACCAGATCGTCGGGTGGATGCGCACTCAGACCGGCACCTCGAGCCTGCGTGCGATTGTCTACATGGACGAGATCGCCGGCTTCTTCCCGCCGGTCGCCAATCCGCCGTCGAAGGCGCCGCTGCTGACGATGCTGAAGCAGGCACGGGCGTTTGGAGTGGGCGTCGTGCTGGCGACACAGAATCCGGTGGATCTCGACTACAAAGGCCTCTCGAATACCGGCACGTGGTTTCTCGGACGGCTGCAGACCGAGCGGGACAAGGCGCGCGTCCTCGACGGCCTGGAGGGCGCCGCCACCGGTGGGCTCGATCGGAGCGAAGCGGAACGGATCCTCTCGGCGCTCGGCAAGCGCATGTTCCTGTTGCACAACGTGCACGACACCAAGCCGATCGTGTTTCAGACGCGCTGGACGATGTCCTATCTGCGCGGACCGATGTCCCGGCAGCAGATCACGCAGGTGAGCCAGGGTGCGAAGGGGCAGGACGTCCGTGGCTCCGACGCGGCGGTGGCTCCAGCCGCAGCCTCGCATGCCGCGAGAACATCGACGGCCGTCAGCACACCGGGCGCGCGCCCGGTCGTGCCTCCCGGCATCGAGCAGTACTTCCTGCCAGGTGCCGCCGGCGCTGAAGGTCTTGTCTATTCCCCGGTGGCGCTCGGCGCCGCGCGGATCACGTTCACTGACACCAAACTCGGTATCGACACCGCACGCGACGTCCTGTTCAGGGTCCCGATCGGGAATGGCGCTGTTCCCGTCGACTGGCAGCACGCGGAGGAAGTTGCAGGAACGGCGGCGGATCTGCAGCGCCACCCGGCCGCCGGCGCCCAGTTCGCGGACCTGCCCTCGCCGGCGACGCAGCCGAAGAACCACGCCCTGTGGCAGAAGGCGTTCGCCCAGTGGCTGACCCAGTCGCAGCGGATCGAGCTACTGCGCCACCGCGCGACGAAGCTCACCTCGACAGGGCATGAGACCGAGCGCGAGTTCCGCGCCCGCGTCCAGGATGCACTGCGCGAGGCCCGCGACGCCGACGTGGACGCGATGAAGAAGAAGTTCACCTCGAAGCGGGAAGCGCTTGCCGAGAAGCTGCGCAAGGCCGAGGGCACCGTCGCACGCGAGCAGCAGCAGGCGTCGCAGCAGAAGACCCAGACGATGTTTTCAGTGGGCGCCGCCGCGATCGGTGCGCTGCTCGGGCGCAAGGTGCTCAGCACCGGCACGCTCGGCCGCGCGACGACGGCGGCACGAGGCATGGGACGAGGCATGAAGGAAGCGGAGGACGTGCAGCGCGCCGGCGAGCTCGTGAAGAGCCTGCAGGAGCAACTGACTGCATTCGACGAAACCGTTCGGGAGGAGACGCAGCGGATCGCCGACAGCTACGACACAGTTCCGGAGCTCGAGACGATCACGGTCGCACCCAAACGCGGTCAGGTTGCCGTGCAGCTGGTGGCGCTCGGGTGGGACCCTCGGTAGCCAACTCCTTGCGGATGCGCGTCGTCGCCTTCGTCCTGCTGCTGTCAGGGCTGCTGTTGCCCGGCGGCTGCGCGAGGGAACTGCCGGCAGACGTCGCGCGCGCCGCCCCGCCAACCGTTTCAGTCCTCCAGCCGGCGCCGGGCCAACTGGCGCTGCCGAACAAGGCCGGTTCGATCCGGCTTGCAATCATCGGTGACTCGGGGCGCGGCGACGAAGCGCAGAACGCCGTGGCGCAGCAGATGGTCGTGTGGCGGCAGCAGTTCCCGTTCGACCTGGTCCTCATGCTCGGCGACAACATCTACGACAGCCATACCGGCGCTGACTATCGCGCGAAGTTCGAGGAGCCGTACAAACCGCTGCTCGACGCCGGGGTGACGTTCCAGGCGGCGATTGGCAACCACGACGACTCCAACCAGGTCCGCTACGAGAAGTTCAACATGGGCGGCCAGCGTTACTACTCGTTCAGGCGCAGGGAGACCAGCCTGGTAGGCGGGATCGGTGGCGCGGGCGCACGCTTCTGGGCCCTCGACAGCCGCTCGCTGGATCCGGAACAGCTCGCGTGGCTCGCGGAAGGGTTGAAGGACTCAGGCAGCCGCTGGAAGATCGTGTTCTTCCATCACCCGATCTACACATCCGGGCGCTACACGGCCGGCGCGTCGTCGCTGCGGAGAGCCCTCGAACCCGTGCTGGTCAATGGCGACGCCGATGTCGTCCTCTCCGGCCACGAGCACTTCTACGAGCGGACGCATCCGCAGCGAGGGATCTTCTACTTCGTGTCCGGTGCGGCCGGCTCGCTGCGGCGGGGCGACATCAATCCGACGCCGTTGACCGCGCGCGGATTCGATACAGACTACAGCTTCATGCTGATGGAAATCGCCGGCGACGAGTTGTACTTCCAGGCGATCTCACGGGCGGGAGAGACAGTCGACGCCGGCGTTCTCAGGAAGGGGAAGCCTGCCGCGGGCGTCGTCACGAAGGGCACGGCCCCGCTTCCCTGATCTGCTTCACGCGGTCTTTGAAGGCGGCGATCCATGCCTCGACGCGGCGGGCCTCGGCGTTCACCTGATCGAGCCGCGTGATACCGGACGACTCGAAGAGGTCGCGTATCTGCGAGTCTGAGAGCTGCTGAAGCAGACCGAGCAACTGCTGCCGGCCGCCCTCCGAGATCCGCGACTCGGGGAAGGTGCCTCCGCCCCACGGCAAGTGCTCCATCGAGACAAGGCAACTCGCGCCCTCTTTCCAGATCCGCCCCTGACGCCAGTTGTGCAGATCGACCTTGGTCGGGCCGAAAGTGGCACCCAGGTCCTGCATGATCGCGATCGGTGCGGTGCAGCTGCCGCCGTCTCCGTCTTTACCCGCCGGACAGATCAGTCGCTGGTTGGCGTCCTTGTTGTCCCAGTGGGCGAGGAAGACGGCCATCAGCCGCAATGCATCGACTTCCGCGGGCGATGAGCCTCCACGCGCCGGATCGATCCTGGTCAGCTCGTACCATCCCCAGCCCTGATCTTCAGTCGCTTCGATGACGCGCCCGTCGATCCGCCGCTCGACGACCGCGGCGTCGAAGTCGACGATCCGGTTGTAATTTAGACCGCCCGGGAAGCATGCCGTCTTCACGTCGATGCGATCGAGGCAGCGCAGAGCCTGGAAAGGAAAGGTCGGGCAGCCCGCACATCTGACGCGACGAACCACAAACATCCGGTCGGCAGGGAAGCCGAGCGCGGTGAGCAGCCGGGTCGACGCGACATCCGCATTCAACTCGGGGTTGCCTTGCCCGTATTTGACCTTGATCGTCTCGCCTGACGGCAGGTCGCAGTTGAACTTGGGCGTGGTGCCGCCGATCATCTTCGGATTGAACCGGCAGCTCACCTCATCGTCGGGTCCGAAGCCGCCCGCGGGGTTGCTGGAAAGATCAGCCCCGGATACCGGAACCGCGGGGGGCGCCCACACCCGGGCGGAAGCCAGCGATGCTTCTCGAATTTCGGTGGTGACCTTTCCGGCCGAGGACTTTGCTTCTACAACCGGAGCGGACGACTCTCGAGGACCGCAGCCAGCCGATACGGACGTTGTCGCCAATATCCACACGGCCGCGATGGCGCGAACTGGAGCGCGCTCCGTAGCAAGCAGGATCACGCCTCGAGCATATGCAAGCCATCGTCCAGCTCGAGCGCCGCAGGGACGGACCGGGGCCGGCGGCCCGGGGATTGCCACAAGGACGTGTGGAGGTGAGGATGAGTGGGACTGACGATCGCGCGGACAAGAAGTTGCCAGTGACAGGCGAGGTGGGGAGTGAAGGCGGGAGTTACGCCGATCCGACCTACCAGGTGGCGACCTTTGACGAAGATCTGGAAGACGTGGGCCAACATGCCCAGGCCGCCGAACCGCAAGGCGTGCAGAGCGATGCGAGCGACGTCAGGAAATACCCTGACGAAGAGCCTGACTAGGGCGTGTTATCGTGGCGCTTCATGCGCCATTCACGGGTGAACCTGGGTCCGATCCTGATGGCGGCCGTCAAATTCGCGGGGCCGGCGTGTTCGTTCAAGAAGATGGGTGTCGAGCGAATGGCGGACGCGATCTCGGCCACTGCCTCGACCTACTCGCGCGATAACGATCCCGAGTTCGTGCGGCTCGCCGCTCCGTCAACATTGAAGATGGTCGAGATGCTCCTCGACGACAGCCCCGCACATCCGGGCCTCCTGCTGACGGCCTGCAGCGGCTTCACTCAGTACGCATACGCGTTTCTCCAGGCCGACGCCGAGAGTAGCGCCCAGGGGAGTGCGTCGCGGGAGGCCTGGGCGCGCACCGTGCGGATGTACAACCGGGGTCGCGACTACTGCCTGCGTCTGCTCGAATTGACCGTCCCGGGTGCGCGGGCGGCGCTGTTCGAGGGCGATACGTCGCCCCTTGGCCGCGCGAGCCGCAGCGACGTTCCCGCGCTGTACTGGACGGCAGCTTCCTGGGTGGGCTCCATTTCGTCCTCCCCGATCCCGCTCCTTCGGGCGGGCGAGGTGAGTACCGTCCGCGCGCTGATGGAGCGATCGCTCGCACTCCATCCCGAGTGGGAAGCCGGGGCCATTCACGAGGGACTGATTGCACTAGAGGGCCTCCCGGCACTCGCAGGCGGGTCGGCGAAGCGAGCGCGGGAACATTTCGACAGGGCGGTCGCGCTGTCAGAGGGGCAGTCGGCGTTTGCCTATCTCGCCATGGCGACGAGTGTGGCCCAGCCGGCGAAGGATCGCTCGGAGTTCGAGCGGCTGCTGAAGGCGGCGCTTGCGGTCGACGTCAACAAACGCCCGGCGCTGCGCCTCGCGAACCTTATCGCACAGAAGCGGGCAGGAGCGCTGCTGGCGCGGGCGCCGCAGCTGTTTTGACCGACCGGCCGTTGATTGTCTCGTACTCGTAGCGGACGTTCAGGCGAGAGCGGCCCACAAACTTCACCTTGGCGAGCGATTCCGTTGCGATCGGCACGCGCACGCCATCCACCCTGGCGTAGTGGCGCGTGATGTTCACCTCGCTCGTCCAGAATGACGGGTTCTTTGCCACGGTTCCTTCGACCCGCAGCAGATCCCCATCGGAACTGAGGGCGATCCGTCCGTTGATGAGCATCACGTCTTTACGTTTCGGCTTGATCGAGATGTAGCGTTCACCGGGACCGCTGGTCTCGGCTCCGAACTCGTAATTCGCCGGTGTCAGATCCCCGCGCCCGAAGTCGCCAGTCGCAATCATCTCCTGCTCGCGTTTGAGGAGCGTTCTCAAGACCTTGTTTCGCACGGTGTCGGACCCGCGCTCCGCAACGACCTGATAGCGAAATCCGGCGGAGTCCAACTCAGTCCAGGCGTCCATCCAGCCCTCGTGATCGAACCTCTCGCTCTGCGCGTGCATGCGGCGCATTGCGCGATACTGCTGAAGTGGAATGTCTGAGACGCGCTCGAAGACCGGCGCCGTCGGCTCCGGAGCGGTCGCGGACGACGCGGAAGCCGCAGCGATTGCCGTGACGAGTGAGAATGCCGCTACCCACAGGCGTCGACTGCAACGAGTCCGCGTTGCCGGTTGTCGCATGATCAACACTCCGGAGGAACCTTTCGCAAGATCCATGCTCAGGGGTAGCTCTGCAGGCTACGACCGGGTGGCAGCGGAGTTGAACGTCATCGGACCGGGTCAGTAACTCGGTCACTCAAGGAGCGCGCGACGTGGCACTACTCAGGTCTCGGAACAACAGGATGATCGCCGGCGTGTGTGGTGGGCTGGCGCGCTCGTTGGGATGGAGTCCGACGACCGTGCGGATCCTGTACGTGATCCTGTCGATCGTCTCGGCCGCTTTCCCCGGGATCTTCGTCTACATCATCCTGTGGGTCGTGATGCCGCAGGAGCCTTAGCGAGCCTCGCGGCGCCGCGTCGCGCCGCCATTACGACGACGAGCACCGCGAGCACCACGACTCCGTACTCGACCCATAGGACCGGTCGAGGTACGACCCAGCGTCCGCCCTCGCGAATGACGTTCCAGACCGTATAGGTCATCAGCACGCTGGACGTCCACACCGCCAGCGGCAGCGTCGACGGAAAGAGCAGGAAGGGCGTGAAATACAGCAGGTACCACGGATAAATTACCGGTGCGCAGGCGATCGCCACCGCCATCGGCCACGCCCACGCCGCTGGATCATCGTCTGCCAGCTTCCACCGGCACCACGCCGCCGTCGATAGACCGAGTCCGAGCGCGATTCGTGCGGCGCCATCGGAGGAGGTGAGCCCCGCGAAAAAGCGGAAGATCGGACCATTGAAGCGGACG